>NZ_JBFUHV010000004.1:0-168259 GCF_056402215.1 Rhodococcus sp. P4_B6
GTGCCACCCGGGCGGTGGGGCGCATCAACAGCGCGCTGGACACCGACGTCGGTGTCGCGGCGCTGTTCGACGCACCCGTGGTGTCCGATCTCGCCGTCCGGATCGACTCGGAGATGATGACGAGTTCCGTCTCTCCGGCGCTCACCGCGAGGCCGCGGCCCGAGCGGATTCCGCTGTCCCTCGCGCAGCAACGGATGTGGTTCGTCAACCAGTTCGACACCGCCTCGGCGGCCTACAACATCCCGGTCGCGCTGCAACTGGACGGGGCGCTCGATCTGGGTGCACTGCAAGCGGCACTCGGCGACGTCCTGGAGCGACACGAATCGCTGCGCACCGTGTTTCCCGGTTCCGCGGACGGACCCCGGCAGATGATCGCCGATTCCGCGCTCGTCACCCCCGACCTCGATCCGATCCCGGTTTCCGAAGGAGCGCTCCGGGACTCCCTCGCCGCGCTCTTCGGCGTGGGATTCGATGTCACCGAGGACCTTCCGCTTCGCGTCCGGCTGTTGCGAGTCGCGCCCGAGCGGCACGTCCTCGCCCTCGTCGTGCACCACATCGCGGCCGATGGCTTCTCGATGGCCCCCCTGGCGCGGGACGTGATGCTCGCCTACACGGCGCGCGCGCAGCAGCAGGCACCCGGCTGGGTGCCGCTGCCCGTGCAGTACGCCGACTACAGCCTGTGGCAGCGCGAGGCTCTGGGCACCGACAAACATCCCGATTCGATGCTGTCCGGCCTGCTCGACTACTGGACCCGGACGTTGTCGGGCATCCCGGACGTGCTGCCGCTACCACTGGACCGGCCACGACCCACGCAGCGGTCCCTGGTCGGGGCGGTCGTTCCGTTCGACATCCCACCGGACGTCCACCAGGCCCTGGCCGACCTTGCACACCGGAGCAATTCGACGCTGTTCATGGTGGTGCACGCGGCCTTGGCCGTGCTGCTGACGAGGGTGTCGGGATCGGAAGATGTGGTGGTGGGAACCCCGATCGCGGGCCGTGGCCACGCCGCACTCGACGACGTCGTGGGGATGTTCGTCAACACGCTGGTACTCCGCACCCCGGTACCCGCGGGAACGTCGTTCGCCGAGTTGCTCACCGACGTGCGGTCGGTGGACCTCGGTGCGTTCGAGCACGCAGACCTGCCCTTCGAGCGGCTGGTCGACGAACTCGCACCCGAGCGGTCCACCGCGCACTCACCGCTGTTCCAGGTGTTGCTCGAATTCCAGAACGCCACCCGCACACACCTGGAACTGCCCGGGCTGACCGCCCGGTCGCTCGACGTCGACCTGGACGTCGCGAAATTCGATCTGCAGGTGAGCCTGGTGGAGTGCGTCGACGAGCAGGGCGTGCCCGTCGGGATCAGCGCCGGTGTCCGCTACGCGACGGACGTCTTCGATCGTGCGTCGGTGGAGGGTTTCGCGGAGCGCTTCGTGCGGGTGATCGAAGCCGTGACCACCGACTCGGCCGCACCCGTCGGGGACGTCGACATCCTGGATGCGCCCGAACGCGAACTCGTGCTCACCGCCGCGTATCGGCCGGGGACCGACGTCGCACCGCTGTCGCTGGTCGATCGGTTCGACCGGGCGGTGGCGTCCGACGGCGAGGCCGTCGCGGTGCGCTGCGAAGGCTCGTCGGCGACGTACCGGGAACTCGACGAGCGGGCCAACCGGCTCGCCCGACTGCTGGTGGCGCGGGGAGCCGGCGCGGAGACACTGGTGGCGGTGGGGATGACGCGGTCGATCGACCTCGTCGTGACGCTGGTGGCGGTGGTGAAGGCGGGCGCGGGCTACCTCCCGGTGGATGTGACCTCTCCTGCCGAACGGTTGGCCTTCCTGCTCGGCGACGCCCGGCCGAAGTGTGTGCTCACCACCACCGCGGACGCCGAGACCTTCCGAGGCTCCGGGGTGCCGGTGGTCGTGGTGGACGACCCCGCGACCGTGACTGCACTGCAGCAGCTGTCGCCCCTTCCGGTGACCGACGACGACCGCCGCACTCCGCTGCATCTGGACTCCGTGGCCTACGTGATCTACACCTCCGGTTCCACCGGGCAGCCGAAGGGCGTGCAGGTCTCGCACCGCAACGTCGTCACGCTGGTGGCAAACACGCAGACGCTGTTCGGATTCGGACCGGCCGACGTGTGGACCATGTTCCATTCCGCCGCATTCGACTTCTCGGTGTGGGAGATGTGGGGGGCACTTGCCCACGGCGGCCGGCTGGTGCTGGTGGACTACTTCACGGCGCGCTCACCCGAGATGTTCCTCGAACTTCTGCGCGAAGAACATGTCACGGTCGTCAATCAAACTCCCACCGCCTTCTACCAATTGGCGGAGGCGGATCGCCTCGCCGGCGGTCCCGCGCTGTCGCTGCGGTACATGATCTTCGGCGGGGAGGCCCTCGACTTCGGGCAACTGCGGCGCTGGTACGCCCGCCGGGGAGACACCGCGCCGGTCCTGGCGAACATGTACGGCATCACGGAAACGACCGTGCACGTCACCCACCTGCCGATCGACCGGGACCTCGTCGGGGACGCGTCCGGGTCTGTGATCGGCCGGGGTGTGCCCGGACTGCACGTGTACGTGCTCGACGGACGGCTCCACCCGGTGCCGCCGGGAGTGGCGGGGGAGATGTACGTCTCCGGGGCGCAGGTCTCGCGCGGCTACCTCGGCAGGCCCGCCCTCACGTCCGGCCGATTCGTTCCCGATCCGTTCGTGCCCGGGGCCCGGATGTACCGGTCCGGCGATCTGGGCAGGTGGAACGCGCACGGACAACTCGAGTACCTCGGCCGCAACGACCTCCAGGTGCAGGTGAAGGGCTATCGGATCGAACTCGGGGAGGTGGAGTCGGCCCTGCTCGCGATCGAGGGGGTGGCGCAGGCGGCGGTGACGGCGCGCGGCGACCGGTTGGTGGGGTACGTGGTGCCGGAGGCCGGCGTCGTGATCGACGCGGCCCTGATCGTCGACGCGGTCGCGGAGCGATTGGCCTCGCACATGGTGCCGGCCGCAGTGATGGTGCTCGATGCAATGCCGCTGACGGTGAATGGCAAACTCGATCGGAAAGCGCTGCCCGAACCGGACTTCGGGCAGCGAGTGACCGCGGGTCGCGGACCGGTCACCGAGACCGAACGGATCCTTGCCGGCCTGTTCGCGGAGGTCCTGGGCCTCGACTCGGTGGGTGTCGACGACTCGTTCTTCGCCCTCGGTGTCGACGACTCGTTCTTCGCCCTCGGTGGCGACTCGATCATGTCGATCCAGCTGGTTACCCGGGCCAAGGCTGCGGGGGTACTGATCTCGCCGCGGGACGTGTTCGAGCGCAAAACCGTTGCCGGGCTTGCCGCGACGGCCGGCACGGACGACGAGGCGGTGGTTCTCGACGAATTGCCCGGGGGCGGGATCGGCGAGATCGTGCTGACGCCGATCGTGCGGTGGATGCTTGCCAGGGGCGGGGATTTCCGCCGTTACGCGCAGTCCGTGCTGTTCACGCTCCCGGCGACGATGACCGAAGGCACCCTGACGCAGGCCCTGCAGGCCGTGCTGGACAGGCACGATGTCCTGCGGGCGCGGTTGTACCGCACGTCCAGCACCCAACCGGGATGGTCGATGGAGGTACAGGGGGAAGGGTCGGTGCGGGCGGCGACCGTGCTGCGCCGGGGCCGGGCGGACGAGATCGGCGCCGAATTCGACAGCGCTCTCGATCGGCTCGACCCGGAGTCGGGCGTGATGATACAGGCGGTCTGGTTCGACGAGGCCGAACGGCCGGGGCGCGTGCTGATCGTCGCGCATCACCTGGCGATGGATGGGGTGTCCTGGCGGATCCTGATCCCCGACCTCGCTGCGGCGTGCGCGCAACTGCAGTCCGGCAGCCCACCGGCGCTGGAGCGGCAGGGGACGTCGATGCGCAGGTGGGCGCACGGGCTCGCCGACGCCGCGCGTGAGCCCCGGCGCGCCGCCGAACTCGACGTGTGGCGCGCGATGCTGGACGCACCCGACCCGTTGCTGGGGTCGCGTCCGTTGACCGCGTCGGACACCGCCGCCACCGCCGCGGACCTCGCGGTGCGTGTTCCTGCCTCGCTGACCGAGACGTTGTCGACGACCGTGCCGCGGGCTTTCCACGGCAGCGTCGCCGATGCCCTGCTGACCGCGCTGACGATGGCGCTGACGCGATGGCGGCGACACCGCGGCATCGACCTTCCCGGCGCGCTGGTCGGGCTCGAAGGCCACGGTCGTGAAGAGCAGGTGGTGCCCGGCGCCGATCTCGCGCACACCATCGGCTGGTTCACCACGATCTTCCCGGTGCGACTCGATCTCGCCGGGGTCGACCTCGACGACGCGTTCGCCGCGGGTCCGTCCGCGGGAGCCGCTCTCAAGTCCGTGAAGGAGCAACTCCGCGCCGTTCCCGACCACGGCATCGGGTTCGGGCTTCTCCGGTACCTGAACGACGAGACGGCGCAGTCTCTTTCGCCGCTGCCGACTCCCCAGATCAGCTTCAACTACCACGGCAGAATGGGCGGAACCGCCACGGAGACCGCGGAGGGGTGGGTGCCGGTCGACGAACCCCGACTGCGCGAGAACCCGGCCGTCCCGGTCGCGGCCGTCGTCGACATCAATGCAATGACCGTCGACTCGGGCGACGGCCCCCGGCTGAGTTCCACGTGGACCTACCCGCCGGAGGTCGTCACCCGCGCGGAGATCGAGGAACTCGCGCAGCTGTGGCTGCAGGCCCTCGCCGCCCTCGGAACCCACGCGGAGTCGGGCGGCACCGGGTTCACGCCGTCGGACCTCGATCTCGTCGCACTGCGACAGGACGCGATCGAGTCGCTCGAAAGCCGTTGCCCGGACCTGACGGACGTATGGCCGTTGTCGCCGCTGCAGTCCGGCATGCTCTTCCACGCCGAACTCGCCGACGACTCCCTCGACGCCTACCTGGTGCAGGTGAGCCTCCAACTCGACGGCGCCGTGGATCCGCGTCGACTGCGCCGCGCGGCCGATGCGCTGCTGGCCCGGCACGACAACCTGCGCGCCGGCTTCCTCCGCGACGCCGAGGGCAACGCCGTACACGTGATCCGGCGACGGGTGCAGGCGCCCTGGCACGAGATCGACCTGACGGCTCTGGGCGTAGACGCCGCCGAGTCCGAGATCACGAGGTTGCTGGCCGAGGACCGGGTGCGCCCGTTCGACATGACGCGCGCCCCGCTGATCCGGTTCATGCTGATCGCGACCGGGCCGAACCGGTACCGGCTGGTGTCGACGAACCATCACATCCTGCTCGACGGCTGGTCGATGCCGTTGCTGATCCGGGAGTTGCTGACGCTGTACGCCACCGACGGGGACGCGTCGCCGCTACCTCGTGTGCGCGCATACCGCGACTACCTGGCGTGGATGACCCGCCGCGATCAGGACGCCTCCCGGGAAGTCTGGGCCCGGGCCCTCGCCGGCGTGGACGGGCCGACGTTGCTGGCCCGCTCGGATCCGGGACGACGGCTGTCCACGATGTCAGACGAGTTCGTGTTCGACCTCGACGAGGAGCGCACCGCCCTGTTGCGGGACGTCGCGCGTTCGCGAGGGCTGACCGTCAACACCCTCGTCCAGGTGGCGTGGGGGATCGTGCTGGGTGCGTTGACCGCCCGCGACGACGTGCTGTTCGGTGCCACCGTGTCGGGGCGGCCGCCCGAGTTGGCGGGTATCGAGACGATGGTCGGGCTGTTCATCAACACCCTGCCCGTCCGGATCAGGCTGCGCCCCGACGACACGGTGGGTGCCCTGCTGGAGCGCGTGCAGGCCGAGCAGGCGGCGCTGCTGGATCATCACTACCTGGGCCTGTCCGAGATTCAGGGCGCGGCGGGGCCGGAGGTCGGGTTCGACACGTTGACCGTGTTCGAGTCGTACCCCGTCGACCGCGCCGGGCTCACCACCGACACCGACATCGCAGGCCTGCGCGTCACCGGGGTGGACGCGCGGGACGCCGCCCACTACCCACTCAGCCTGGTGGCGTCGGTCGACGCCCGGCTGCACCTGAAATTCGAGTACCTCCCGGACGTGTTCGACGCAGACACCGTCGCCGACGTCGCCGGGCGGGTGCTCCGGGTGCTCGATGCCTGCACCCGTCCGGACCGGCCGCTGGCCGCACTGTCGCTGCTGACGGGCCGGGAGCGCGCCGAACTGGTGCCGGTCCGCGGCCGTCCGGGCGGATCGACCCGCACACTGCCGCACATCCTCGAGGAGGGCGCCGCGCTCGACGCGCACGCGGTCGCCCTGTCCTACGAGGACGTCGACGTGACGTACGGTGAGCTGGACGAGCAGTCGAACCGTCTGGCCCGCGCCCTCATCGCACGCGGGGCGGGCCCGGAAACGTTCGTGGCCATCGGGATTCCGCGGTCCCTCGACTCGGTGCTGTCGGTGTGGGCGGTGGCGAAGACCGGTGCGGCGTTCGTGCCGATCGACCCGAACTACCCCGACGAGCGCATCACCCACATGCTCGTCGATTCCGGAGTCACGCTCGGCCTGACCACGACCGGGCACCGAGACCGGCTCCCGGGGGACGCGCAGTGGCTGCTGCTCGACGAACCCGGCTTCGCGGTCGAATGCGCCGAGCGTCCGGGGGCACCCGTGACCGACGCCGACCGGAGCGGTCCGGTCACGCTGGACACCGCCGCGTACGCCGTCTACACGTCGGGGTCCACGGGCCTGCCGAAGGGTGTGGTGGTCACCCACCGCGGTCTGGACAATTTCGCCCGCGATCAACTCGAACGTTTCCGTGCGACACCGCAATCCCGGACACTGCACTTCTCCACGCCGAGCTTCGACGGGTCGGTCTTCGAGTATCTCCAGGCGTTCGGCGCCGGCGCGACGATGGTGATCGCGCCGCCCACCGTGTTCGGCGGCGACGAACTCGCGCGGCTGCTGGCCGACCGGAACGTCACCCACGCCTTCATCACCACGGCCGCGCTGGCGTCGCTCGACCCTGCCGGGCTGACGCACCTGACGGACCTGGTGTTCGGCGGGGAGGCGTGCCCACCCGAACTCGTCGCCCGCTGGGCGCCCGGCCGCCGCCTGTACAACGCGTACGGGCCGACCGAGACCACGATCATGTCCAACATCAGCGCACCGATGGTCCCGGGGGAACCGATCACCATCGGCGGGCCGATCCGCGGCGTGACGGAACTGGTGCTCGACACCCGGCTGCAACCGGTCCCCGTCGGTGTTGCCGGCGAGTTGTACCTCGCCGGGGCGGGTCTGGCCCGCGGCTACCACCGCAGGCAGGCACTGACCGCCGAACGGTTCGTCGCCGACCCGTTCCGGCCCGGTGAGCGGATGTACCGCACCGGCGACATCGTGCGGTGGACGCCGGACCACAGCATCGAGTACGTGGGCCGCACTGACTTCCAGGTCAAGGTCCGCGGCTTCCGCATCGAACTCGGCGAGATCGACGCCACGCTGATGTCGGAGCCGAACGTCGGATTCGCGGCCACGCTCGCGCACCGCGGGCCCGCGGGCGACACTCTGCTGGTGTCCTACGTCGTACCGTCGTCGGGCGGCTCCCTCGACACCGCCGAACTCACCCGGCACGTGGCGGACCGATTGCCGCCGCACATGGTGCCCACCTCGATCACGGTGCTGGAGCGCATTCCGCTGACGGCTGTCGGCAAGCTGGACCGCTCGGCGCTGCCGGAGCCCGACCTGCTGTCCGGGGCAGGGCACTACCGGGTCCCGGCCGGCCCGATCGAGGAAACGGTGGCGGGTGTCTTCGCGGACGTGCTCGCGCTGGGGCGGGTCGGCGCCGACGCCGATTTCTTCGACCTCGGCGGCAACTCCCTGAGCGCCACCCGGGTCACGGCGCGGTTGCGCGCGCTGCTCGGCACCGACTGTGGTGTGCGGGACCTGTTCGAGGCGCCCACGGTCGCGGCGCTGGCGGCCCGGATCGAGCAGTCCGGGGCGGAGACGGCCGGCCGCCCGGTACTCGGGGCCCGCACGCGGCCCGACGACATTCCGCTGTCGTTCGCGCAGCAGCGGATGTGGTTCGTCAACCAGCTCGACACCACCTCGGCCGCCTACAACATCCCGATCGTGGTGGTACTGAGTGGGGATCTCGATGTGGGAGCGCTGAACTCGGCGCTCACCGACGTCCTCGTCCGGCACGAGTCGCTGCGCACGATGTTCCCGGTCCGCGGGGACTGGCCGGTTCAGCAGATCCTGCCCGCCGCGGGTGCGGTGCCCCCGCTGGTCCCCGCCCCCGTCGCGGAAGAGCACCTGCGGGACGAGGTGTCCCGGCTCGTCTCGGCGGGTTTCGATGTGACCGTGGAGCTTCCGCTGCGGGCCGGGCTGTATTCGCTGAGCACTACCGAGCACGCCCTCGCCGTGGTGGTGCACCACATCTCGGCGGACGGGTTCTCGATGGGGCCGCTGGTGCGCGACGTGATGGCGGCGTACGGCGCCCGCGTGTCCGGCGGCGCGCCCGACTGGACACCGCTTCCGGTGCAGTACGCCGATTACGCCCTGTGGCAGCGGGAACTGCTCGGTTCGGACGACGACCCCGAGTCGCTGCTGTCGAGGCAGCTCGACTACTGGACGACCGCGCTGGCGGGTACCCCCGACCTCCTGGAACTGCCCACCGATCGGGATCGGCCGTCGCAGCAGTCCTTCCGCGGTGCGCGCATCCACTTCTCCGTCGACACCGACCTGCATCGACGCATCCGGGAGCTGTCTCGACGCCTCGGCTCCACCGAGTTCATGACCGTGCACGCCGCCCTGGCGGTGTTGCTCAGTCGGCTCGGCGGCACCGCGGACGTCGCCGTCGGCACCCCGATCGCCGGCCGGGGAGACCCCGCCGTCGACGGTCTGATCGGCATGTTCGTGGGCACGCTCGCGCTCCGCACCCGGGTGGACGCGGCCGCGTCGTTCACTGCCCTGGCCGCGCACTGCCGCGATGTCGACCTCGGGGCGTTCGCACATGCCGACGTTCCGTTCGAGCGGGTGGTGGACGCGGTCGGGCCGACCCGCTCGACGGCGTACGCGCCGCTCGTCCAGGTCTCGCTGGAATTTCAGAACAACGAGCGACCGGTCCTGACGCTGCCGGGGCTGGACGTCCGCGGCATCGACTCCGGGCTCGCCGTCGTCAAGGTGGATCTCGAATTCCTGCTGGCGGAGGAGTTCGACGCGGACGGTGCGCCGGCGGGGATGACCGGCGCCGTCGATTTCGCCACCGACCTCTTCGACGCAGGCACCGTCCGCGGGTTCGCCGACCGGTTCGTGCGGATCCTCGACGCCGTCACGGCGAACCCCGACCGGCCGGTCGGCGACCTCCCGCTGCTCGACGAGGCGGAGCTGAAGGCAATGGCGCCTGCCCGCGGCGAGCCGGACGTGCGAGCGCAGTTGTGGCCCGACCTGCTGACGGCGGCCGCCGCATTCGACCCCGATTCGGTGGCCCTGTCCTACGAGGACCGGCGGGTCAGGTACCGCGAACTCGACGAGTGGTCCAATCGGTGGGCGCGGGTCCTGCGCGGCCGTGGGGTGGGGCCGGAGACGTTCGTGGCCGTCGGAATGCCCCGCTCGATCGAGTCGGTGGTCGCGATCTGGTCGATCACCAAGGCCGGTGCGGCGTTCGTGCCCGTCGACCCCACGTATCCGCGCGAGCGCATCGACTACATGCTCACCGATTGCCGGGCCGCACTCGGCCTCACCGTGAGAAGTCGCCGCGGCGACCTGCCGGACACCGTCCCGTGGCTGATCCTCGACGACGAGGAGGCCGCTGCGCAGGTGGCAGCGGTGTCACCCGCACCGGTCACCGACGAGGATCGGACGAGTCCGTTGCACCTCGCGCACCCGGCCTATCTCATCTACACGTCGGGGTCGACCGGACGACCGAAGGGCGTCACCGTCACCCACCGGGGGATGGCCGACTTCACCGCGGAGACGCACGAACGGTTCCAGGTCACCCACGAGTCCCGGGTGTCGCAACTGGCGTCCCCGAGTTTCGACGCCTCCGTGTTCGAACTGATGATGGCGTTCAGCGCGTCGGCGCAGGTTGTGATCGTGCCGCCCGTCGTCCTCGGGGGCAGCGAGTTGGCGGACCTGTTCCGTCGCGAGCGCGTGACCCACGCGACCATCACCCCGACCGCGCTGGCGGCGCTCGACAACGACGGACTCGATTCGCTCCGCGTCCTCGACCTGGTGGGCGAGGCGTGCCCGCCGGAGGTGGTCGCGCGGTGGGCGCCGGGCCGGAGCCTGCACAGCGGGTACGGACCCACGGAGACCACCATCCAGGCGAGTGTCAGCGCCCCGATGCGTCCCGGCGAGGGTGTGAACATCGGTTCGCCCGCAGTGGGATTCGCGTTCCTCGTTCTCGACGAGCGGCTGCAGCCCGTGCCTGCCGGGGTGCCCGGCGAGTTGTACATCGGGGGGCCGGGCATGGCGCGCGGGTACCACGACCGGCCTGCGCTCACCTCGGAACGATTCGTGGCCTGCAATTTCGGGGAGCCGGGGTGCCGGATGTACCGGACCGGCGACGTGGTGCGCTGGAGACGTGACCACACCCTGGAGTACCTGGGCCGCAGCGACTTCCAGGTCAAGGTCCGTGGCTTCCGCATCGAACTCGGGGAGATCGACGCCGTGCTCGGCAGGCACCCGGCGGTGGCGTTCGCCGCCACCGTCGGTCACACCGGCCCGTCCGGCGACACCGTGCTCGCCTCGTATGTGCGGGTTCAGGACGGACAGGAGGTCGAGCCCGCCGGACTGCGCACCTACGCGTCCGAGCGCCTGCCCGCTCACATGGTGCCGTCCGCGGTGGTCGTACTCGATCGGATACCGATGACCCCGGTGGGCAAGCTCGACCGGAAGGCGTTGCCTGCCCCCGAGTTCGGTTCGACCGGCGCCGCGTTCCGGGCCCCGGCCACGGACACCGAACGCATCGTCGTGGACGTCTTCGCGTCGGTTCTCGGGGTGGACCGGGTGGGCACCGCCGACAGCTTCTTCGATCTCGGCGGAAACTCCCTCCTCGCCACTCGGATCGTCAGCGCACTGCAGGCCGAACTGGATCGGCGGGTTCCGCTGCAATGGATGTTCCTCGACCCGACCCCGGCGGGGATCGCAGGCCGACTCGACCTTCCGCACCGGAGCGCCGGTCTGGAAGAGGCGCTCGCCGTCGTGATTCCGCTGCGGGTGCAGGGCAGCGGCAGGCCGCTGTTCTGCGTGCATCCGGGAATCGGGCTGTCCTGGGGGTACGCCGGTCTGGTGCAGTACCTCCCGCCGGACCGGCCCGCGTACGGGCTGCAACTGCCCACGATCAGCGGCGGCGGCGACTACCGGACGATCGAGCAGCTGGCGCACCGCTACATCGAGGAGATGCGGGCCATCCAGCCCACCGGCCCGTACGACCTGCTCGGCTGGTCGCTCGGTGGCGTCATCGCGCACGCCATGGCCGTCGAACTGCAGACGGCGGGCGAGGAGGTCGGCACCCTGGCCGTCATGGACAGCTACCCCGTGGGTGGCGAGGAGCCGCCGTCCGGCAGGCTGGACGTCCGGGAACTCCTGCGTGGGCTGGGACTGCAGGCCGACCCGGACGCCGAGATGACCTACGAGCACGCGGCCCGGTTGATCGACGAGTCGTTCGGCGCCGAGACCGGCGTGCGGGGACGCGACCTCGAACGGATCTCCGCCGGCTACGAGAACTCCCGGTGGCTCGCGCATCACTTCGTGCCCCGGGCCTACGACGGGGACCTGCTCGTCTTCCACGCCACCCGCGACGGGGACGGGACCGGCCCTGCGCACTCGGCGGACGAATGGCGGCCGCTCGTCACCGGCCGGATCGACGAGCAGCCCGTGGACTGCGGGCACAACGCCATGATCGAGCCGCAGTCCCTCGCCGTCATCGGGCCGGTGCTCTCGCGCGTGCTCTCCGACCGCTCGTGACCCCGGTCAGGCGATGAGGAACGGGGTGAGTCCGCGAATCGGCCACTCGCCGTTGACATCCGACGCATCGCGCCCCTGCCGGACGAGGTAGTCGGCGAAGTCGCGCTGCCGTTCCGCGTGCCAATCGGCCTGATGGGTCATGATGTCGAGGGCCCGTAGATTCGGGAACTGCTGCGCCAGCGTCCGGGCGAGATGTGCGGCGGCGAGCGCGTCGGCCTCCGCCTCGTGAGCGTCCTCCAGCGCGATGCCGTAGTGCTCGCACACCGCGCCCAGGGTGCGCCTGCCCTTCCGGTACCGATCCATCTCGCGGTCGATGACGTAGGGGTCGACCACGGTGCCGGTGACGAGTTCGGGCAGCCCGAGCCGCAGACCCTCGGTGTGCATGACGGTCAGGTCGTAGGACGCGTTGAACGCGACGACGGCGTGGTCCAGGGTCCACGCGTCGTACAGGGCGTCGCGGATCTCGCCGTACCCGGTGGCGTAGTCCTGCCCGCGGGCCCGGGCGTACTCCGTGGAGATGCCGTGCACGTCCGTCGCGCCCTGCGGGATGGGAACCTCGGGGTCGAGCAACCAGGTGCGCGACTCGAAGTGGTGAGCGTCGACGACGGCGATGCACGCGGAGACGATGCGGGCGTCGGTGGGGTCGGGCCCCGTCGTCTCCAGATCGAACGCGCAGATCGGTCTGTCCGACCAGCTGGTCATGGGGGCCTCTCGGTGGTGATTCGGTGCGCGCCCAGTATCTGCCGAGGGAGGCGCCGGATCCGGGACCGACACGGCGGGGATCCCAGGTTGTCGTGGCCGGTCGCCGGGGGTATCGTGTCCTGCGGTCTGCAGTTCGCCGAGGTCGTGAACTGTGTTATCTCGAGAGAGCGTTCTTTCGAGGGAAGAGTGCGAGAGGGTAAGGAGGTGTGGCATCCGATGAGAAGCCAACCTCCCAGTACCAACTGAAACCGTTCCACCGGTAGGTGCGCGGTTTCACGGTCCGTGTTCCTCAGCGCCGTCCCGCGCTGCCCTTTTCCCTCGAAAGCCCCGTGCCATGCCTCAGTTGCGCCCGATCCGTTCCCTCCTGCCCAGCCGCTCCGCCGGTGTGTCCGACGCGAACGCCGGTCACGCCGTCACGCGGCGCCCCGTCGAGCCGACGCCGGCGGAGGAAACGGTGGTCAACAGCGCCGTCTACCGCGACGGCCGGAAGACGGCCACTCCGGCCACGCTGTCGGAGGCGCTCGCGAGCCTGCCGGATGCGGCGTCGATGGCGTGGATCGGGATGTACCGGCCCAACGACGCCCAGTTGTATGCGGCGGCAAAGCAATTCGACCTGCACGAGCTGGCCGTCGAGGACGCCATCGTCGCCCACCAGCGGCCCAAGCTGGAGCGTTACGGCAAGACGCTGTTCGTGGTGCTCCGCGCCGCGCGGTACTGCGACGAGACCGAGCGCGTCGAATTCGGTGAGCTGCACGTCTTCTGCGGTCCGACGTTCGTGCTCACGGTCCGGCACAGCGAATCCCCCGACCTGTCGGCGGTCCGCAGGCGGATGGAGAGCAACCCGGACCTGCTCCGGCTCGGACCCGAGGCCGTGCTCTACGCCATCCTCGACGCCGTGGTCGACGGGTACGCGCCGGTGGTGGCCGGGTTGCAGAACGACATCGACGAGATCGAGACCGAGGTGTTCAGCGGGGCGCCGGGCGTGTCGCGTCGCATCTACGAACTCACCCGTGAGGTCATCGAATTCCAGAGGGCCACACGGCCGCTGCTCGGAATGCTGCGGGGGTTGTCGCAGGGTTTCGAGAAGTACAACACCGACGAGGAGTTGCAGCGTTACCTGCGTGACGTCACCGACCACGCGACGGTCGTCGTGGAGCGGGCGGACGGGTTCCGTCAGTTGCTCGGCAACATCCTCACCGTCAACGCCACCCTGGTGTCGCAGGAGCAGAACGAGGAGATGCGCAACCTGACCCAGGCCAGTTACGCGCAGAACGAGGAGATCAAGAAGGTGTCGGCGTGGGCGGCGATCCTCTTCGCGCCCACTCTGATCGGAACCGTGTACGGCATGAACTTCGACCACATGCCCGAACTGCACTGGGCCGGCGGGTATCCGTTCGCGCTGTCGCTGATGATGCTCACCTGCGCCGGGCTGTACACGATCTTCAAACGCCGGGGCTGGTTGTGAGCGAGGCCGGCCGCGGGCGGGACCCGCGGCCGGCCTGCGCCCGCCGTCAGAGTTCGTCGACGCAGACGACGAACTTGCGTTCGGAGTATTCGTAGCCGTTGGACGACGTGCTGCACGAGTCCACGGACGTGGCGCCCTGCACGATCTCCGTCACTTTCACCCCGTCGACGGCCGTCGTGTCACCGCACTCGATGCGTGCGGGGTCCTCGCCACCGACGTCCATGCAGCCGCCGATCACCCAGTCCACGTCGAGGCAGATCGCGCCCTGCTCGATGCCGCCGAGGGTTTCGTAGTAGTACGAGTCGGCGTCGCTGATGCACTGGCTGTTCTTCGCGGCCTTCGCGATCACCTTGTAGTTCGAATCGGGGCTGCCGCACACCGCCTTGTCGATCTCGGCGTCGGTGACGGTGCCGCCGAGTTTCACGCACTCACCGATCGCGACCTCGAAGTCGACGTCGCCGCCCGAGTCCTCGCCTTCCTGTCCGTCGATCACGGTGGTCGACGAGGTGGCCGCGGAGGCACCCGACTCCGGCACCGCGGTGGGCGTCGTGTCCGAACCGCACCCTGCCACCAGAACTGCCGTCGCCGACAACGCGACGACCGCGGTACACACCCGCCGAACTAACCCTGTCATGTCTGACCCCTCCGTCGGGTGACGTCCCGCCACCCGTGCCTCTGAGATGACCGTTGCCACCTCGACCGTGTCCACCGCGATTGCCGTGTCGCGCATTATTTGATTACATCGCTGTCCGATTTGCCAATTGTGATGACAGTATGGACGGGTGGACCTCCCCGTGATGCCTCCGTTACAGCCGATGCTCGCGAAGGCTGCGTCGTCCGTTCCGGCGCAACCGGAGTCCGGGCCCGTCTGGTTGTACGAACCCAAATGGGACGGGTTCCGCACCCTCGTCTTCCGGGACGGCGACGAGGTGGTGCTCGGTTCCCGCGGCGGAAAAGACTTGGCCCGGTACTTTCCCGAACTCGTCCGCGCCGTGAAGGACGAACTGCCCGAGCGGTGCGTGGTGGACGGCGAACTCGTCGTCCCGCGCAACATCGACGGCCGCACCCGCCTCGACTGGGAGTCGTTGTCGGAGCGCATTCATCCCGCGGAGAGCCGGGTGACGATGCTGGCGGAGAAGACCCCGGCCCAGTTCGTCGCGTTCGATCTGCTGGCCCTCGGCGACCGCGACCTCAGCCGGGAGGACTTCTCGGTGCGCCGCGCGCAACTCGTCGACTCCGTCGGCGGCGGGTCCTCCTGCCACGTCACCGCGGCCACCGAATCCAGTGCGACGGCCACCGAGTGGTTCGAGGCGTTCGAGGGGGCCGGCCTCGACGGGGTGGTGGCGAAGAAGCTGGTGGGCCCGTACCTGCCGAACAAGCGGGAGATGGTGAAGGTGAAGCACGCCCGCACCGCCGACTGCGTCGTCATCGGATACCGGCCGCACAAGAGTCAGCCGGGGATCGGGTCCATGCTGCTCGGACTGTACGACGGCGAGCAGATGGCGATGGTCGGTGGGGCGTCGGCGTTCACGGCCGCGCGGCGGATCGAACTGCTCGCCGAACTCGACGAACTGCGCGTCGGCGACGACGTCGTCGCGGACGGGGCACCGACGCGGTGGCAGTCGGGCAACGACCGGACCTGGGTGCCGCTGCGCCCCGAACGCGTCGTCGAGGTGGCGTACGACCAGATGGAGGGTGCCCGGTTCCGGCACGCCGCGCGGTTCCTGCGCTGGCGCCCGGACCGGACGCCCGACGAGTGCACGTTCCAACAATTGGAGGTCCCGGTGCGATACGACCTTGCCGACGTCCTGGCCGGAGGTTCCTAGATGGCGAGTCCTGCCGAAGAACTCGACGTCGACGGCGTCGCCGTGCGGCTGTCGAGTCCCGACAAGATCTACTACCCGAAACTCGGTGCCGACGGCGGCACGAAGCGGCACCTGGTGGAGTACTACCGGACGGTGGCGCTGGGCGGTGCGCTGCTGGGCGCCCTGTTCGATCGGCCGACGCACCTGCAACGGTTCSCGGACGGGGTCGAGGGCGAGGAGATCTACCAGAAGCGGGTGCCCGCGAAGCGCCCCGACCACGTCGACTCGTGCGAGGTCACGTTCCCGTCCGGCCGCAAGGCGGACGTGCTCCGGGTGCGCAGCGCCGCGAACATCGTGTGGGCGGCGAACCTCGGCAACATCACGTTCCACCCGTGGGCGGTGCGGTGCCCCGACGTCGATCACCCCGACGAACTGCGCATCGACCTGGACCCGCAGCCGGGGACCGGATTCGACGACGCCCGGGCGGTCGCGCTGGACGTGCTCCGGCCGCTGCTGGACGAACTCGGTCTGATCGGCTACCCCAAGACCTCGGGCGGACGCGGCCTGCACGTGTATCTCCACATCGAGCCGCGCTGGGATTTCATCGAGGTGCGGCGCGCGGGCATCGCCCTGGCCCGGGAGATCGAGCGGCGCAGCGGCGACCGGGCCACCACGTCCTGGTGGAAGGAGGAACGCGGCGAACGCATCTTCCTCGACTTCAACCAGAACGCCCGGGACAAGACGATCGCATCCGCCTATTCGGCCCGCAAGACGCCGATCGCGACCGTGTCGACGCCGGTCACCTGGGAGGAACTCGTCGACGTCCACCCCGACGACTTCACCATCGCGACCGTGCCCGCGCTGCTCGAGAAACGTGGCGACCCGATGGCGACCATGGGTGACGTGGCGCAATCGCTCGACGTGCTGCTGGAGATGGCGGAACGGGACACCGCGAACGGTCTCGGCGATCTCCCGTACCCACCCAATTACCCCAAAATGCCGGGGGAACCCAAGCGGGTACAACCGAGTCGGGACCGAGACCGCAAATAGCCGGCGCTCACGTAGGCTCGGGACGGTCGGGTCGGGAACAATGTGAGGTCGCCATGGAACGTAAGACGGTTCGTACTGCCGGAATCGTCCTCGGTGTCGTCGCGACGGCATTCGGGACTCTGCTGATCGCGCCGGCCACCGCGTCGGCCGTCTCCCTCTCCTGTGTGTCACCACCGGGCAGGGGTCACACGACGGTCGTCGACCGCACCGCGTGCGGGGCCAATGCCGACACCAGCAGCAATTCGGCGGCCTTCGGCACCGACGGTGTCGGTTTCGCCGACGCGGCCCACGCGGGAGCGGCGCTCGGCGCCGGACTGGGCGGCGGTGTCGGCGCGGCAGAGGCACGCCGCGGTGTCGTCGCGGCGGTCGCGGTCGGGCCCGAGAGCGTCGCAATCGGAACGGTCGACAGCGTCGGCCCGGCGCTGGTGCTGAGCGGTCCCGGTGGGCAGGCGCTCGTCGCGGATCCGGCCAAAGGCGTGGTGTGCGCGGCCGGTCCCTCGCTGGCCATCAATTTCCTTGCAGGTCAAGCATGTCTGAGCGACGGCATAACTGTGTGGCGGCTTCCCTGAACGGCACCCCGGTCCGCGTCGTATGGTGACGGTAGTCACAATGGGCTGACGCACTGCCGTAGGACTTACGGCAGCGAGATCGGAGGTGGTCGATGACGACCAGCGTTCGAGTATCCCGGCCCGCGTCCGTGCCACGGACGGAACTGCACGTCGATCCGCGGTTCCTGCCGCTCGCCGACCGGTTCTTCGCGATGTACCGGCAACCTCAGCACGGCGGCGGGGCACTCACCGCGTACTTCCGGGGCGAGAAGGTCCTCGACATCTGGGCGGGCTGGGCAGACCGCGACCGCCGCTGGGACCGCGACACCGTCGCACTGTCGTTCTCGACCGGAAAAGGCGTGGCCAGCACGGTCGTCCACCGGCTCGCCGAACGCCGGCTGATCGACTACGACGCGCCCGTGGCATGCTACTGGCCCGAATTCGGTGCGGCAGGCAAGGGCGACATCACCGTCCGCGACGTCCTCACCCACCGGGCCGGACTGCACAAGGTCCGGGGGCTGATGCGGAGCCCGCTCGATCTCCTCGAATACGACGCCGTCGTGGAGGCCCTCGCGGCGGCCCCGGCGGATCCGCGCAGGCTGCGCGGCCCCGGGTATCACGCCGTCACCTACGGGTGGCTGGTGGCCGAGCTGATCGCCCGCGTCACCGGAAAACCGTTCGTCCAGGTCGTGCAGGACGAGATCGCGGGACCGCTCGGTGTCGACGACTTCTGGTATCAGGTTCCCGGACAGCACCGTCCACGGATCGCGAAGCTGTTCCCGCACATCAACCCGGCCGGACTCAACTGGGAGCTCACCTCGAATGTGCTCTCGCTCGTCGGCCCTACCCGCGGGCTGGCCGAGGCGGCGATGCCGCAGGGATTCGACGCGCTGGTGCGGAACCCGGCGGTGCACGACGCGGTGATGCCCGGCTGGAACGGTGTGTTCAGTGCGCGGGCGCTCGCGCGGATGTACGGCGCCATCGCGAACGGGGGCAGGCTGGACGGACGCCGGTTCCTGCGCAAGTCGACCATCGCGCGGATGTCGGAGGTGCAGACCCGCGACCGCGACTACGTCCTCGGTATCCGGCCGCTGTGGTCGCTCGGCTACCACCGGCCGATCCTCGCGTCCCGGGAACAACCACGGAACGCGATCGGGCACTACGGGGTCGGCGGGTCCGGCGCCTACGCGGACCTCGACAGCGGACTGTCGCTGGGGTTCGTCACCAACCGCCTCGGCAGTTCCCTCACGGCTCTCGGTGATCTTCGTCTGGCCCGGCTCGGTGTCGAGGCACAGGCGATCGTCCGGAACGGCAAGTAACCCACGAAAGGAATCCCGATGAGTGATCACGTGTACCGAGTTGTCGAGGTCGTCGGTTCGTCGAGCGACAGCACCGATCAGGCCATCAAGAACGCGATCGCGCGGACCAACGACACCGTGCGGAACGTCGAGTGGTTCGAGGTCGTCGAGACCAGGGGCCACGTCGAGAACGGCGCCATCGCGCACTACCAGGTCACGGTGAAGGTCGGATTCCGGGTCGAGCCGGGCGACGCGGTCTGACCTCGCACACGGTTCTCGCACAAAAGTGGAACACGTTATAGTCTGGGGTCATATCTCGACTTCGGACTGCGCGTACTCAGGTAGGGGAGAACCGTGGCATATGTGATCACGCAGCCGTGCTGCAACGACGCGTCGTGCGTCGACGTCTGTCCGGTCAACTGCATCCATCCCACACCGGACGAGAAGCCGTTCGCGAGCACGGAAATGCTGTACATCGACCCGGACACCTGCATCGACTGCGGGGCCTGCGTCGAGGAGTGCCCGGTGGAGGCCATCTACGCGGAGAACGACCTCGACGAGGTCGACGAGCCGTACCTCGACATCAACGCGCAGTACTACACCAAGCACCCGATCGGCCCCGACTGGCCCGAGCCGCTCAAGCTGCCGCAGATCGACGCAGCCCTCGGCACGCTCCACGTCGCGGTCGTCGGGTCGGGTCCGGCCGCCTGCTACGCCGCGATGGAACTGACCGCGAAGCCCCGCGTCGAGATCGACATCTTCGACCGTCTGCCCACCCCGTACGGGCTGGTGCGCGCAGGCGTCGCCCCGGATCATCCGGGCACCAAGGGCGTCACGGACCAGTTCCGCTCGGTCGTCGGCAAGCGGACGGTGCACTGCCACTTCAACGTGAACGTGGGCACGGACGTGACCCACGAGGAACTGCTCGCGCACCACCACGCCGTCATCTACGCGGTCGGTGCGGCAGGCGACCGCGAACTGGGCATTCCCGGCGAGAATCTCGCCGGCAGTCACGCCGCCACCGAGTTCGTGGCCTGGTACAACGGGCACCCCGACTACGCCGACCGCACGTTCGACCTGTCGGGGGAGCGGGCCGTCATCGTCGGCAACGGCAACGTGGCACTCGACGTGGCCCGCATCCTCGTCACCGACCCGGAGATCCTGGCCACGACGGATCTCGCCGACCACGCCCTCGAGGCGCTGCGGGCGAGCAACATCCGTGAGGTCGTCATCCTCGGCCGCCGGGGCCCCGCCCAGGCCGCCTACACCAACCCCGAACTCCTGGCGCTCGGGCGCATGCCGAACGTGGACGTCGTCGTCGACCCGGAGGAAGCCGTGCTCGACCCGGCGAGCCGCGCATTCGTCGACGGCGACGAAGCGGAGCCGTGGCAGCGCCACAAGGTGCGCCAGGTCGAGGAGTTCGCCCGGCGCACCGCCGACCCGGCCAAGAAGCGGATCGTGCTGCGCTTCCTGACCTCGCCCCTGGAAATTCTGGGCACCGACGCCGTCGAATCGGTGCGCATCGCGAAGAACGAGATGGTCGCGGACGCGTCCGGCAGGCTCAGCGCCAAACCGTCCGACGACACCTCGACGCTGGACACCGGCCTGGTGCTGCGCTCGATCGGCTACCGCGGGCAGCCGGTGGCCGGTATCCCGTTCGACGACCGGCGCGGCGTCATCCCCAACGAGAACGGCCGGGTGATCGATCCGGAGACCGGCGCACCGGTCCCCGGCGTGTACGTGGCCGGCTGGATCAAGCGCGGGCCGACGGGCGTGATCGGCACCAACAAGTACTGCTCCGCGGAGACGGTCAGGATGCTGATCGACGACTTCTCCGCCGGGCGGCTCGACGCGCCCGCCGACCGTGAGGCTCTCGACCGGCTGATCGCCGAGCGCGCGCCCGACGCGGTCGACTTCCAGGGCTGGCAGCGGATCGACAAGACCGAACGTGCCGGGGGCAGGGCGGCCGGCCGGCCGCGCACCAAGTTGATCACCATCGAGAGCATGCTCGCCGCCGCCCGCGCCGAGACCTGATCGTGAGCGCTTCTTGACCACTCGGTGACACCGACCGCCCGCAGGCCGCGGAGCGGCAACGATTGCGGGCAAATTGCTCGCGGCCGGATGATGTGTGTTAATGGCAGTGCGCGATTGATAGGTCCGTCGGGGACGCGCGTTGTACACGTCGTCGAACGAGAGTGGTCATATGGGCAAGTCAGGAATCGGTTCTTCCAGGAACAAGCACTGGTCGTCACGGGTCGCTGTCGCACTGACCGGGGCCGTCGTCTCCGGAACTGCGCTGGTCGGGGCCGCACAGGCCGCGCCGCTCTTTCCCGGTGGACCGGAGATTCCGAGTCTTCCCACCCTGCCCGGTCTGCCCGGCGCGCCGCAGCTCCCGCTGCCCGAACCGGCGCCGGCGCCTGCGAACTTCTCGGCCCCGTCCCTCAACCCGGGTGCGGGCGAGGTCGTGGGTGTCGCGCAACCGGTGATCATCCGCTTCAACGAGGCCATCGGCGACCGCGCCGCCGCCGAGAAGGCCATCAAGGTCACCACCAGCCAGCCGGTCGAGGGTGGCTTCTACTGGATCAACGACAGCCAGGTGCGCTGGAAGCCCACCGAGTTCTGGCCCGCGAACACCGAGGTCACCGTGGACGCCGGCGACGCGCACTCCACGTTCACCATCGGTGACGCGTTCGTCGCGACCGCCGACGACAACACCAAGCAGATCACCGTCACCCGCAACGGCGAGGTGGTCAAGACCATGCCGACGTCGATGGGCAAGGTTGATCACGAGACGCCGAACGGCACGTACATCATCGGCGACAAGTTCCGTGACATGTACATGGACTCCTCCACGTACGGGGTCCCGGTCGACTCCGCCGAGGGCTACCGCACGTACGTCGAGTACGCCACCCGCATGTCGTACAGCGGCATCTTCGTCCACGCCGCGCCGTGGTCGGTGAACGCCCAGGGCAACACGAACGTCAGCCACGGCTGCCTCAACGTCAGCACCGAGGACGCCAAGTGGTTCTACGAGAACTCGAAGAAGGGTGACGCCGTCGTCGTGCAGAACACCGCGGGCGGCGTGCTGAACGGCTCCGACGGTCTCGGTGACTGGAACCGCTGACCCTGCTCCGACCAGTTCTTCCCGTAGCCCGCACAGTTCAATGTGCGGGCTACGGCAATTTACCGGCTATTCGTAATCGGTCGTCAGACTGCCGCAGTGAGATCGAGTCCGGAACGAACCCTGCCGTTGCCGGGAAAGCAGGGGTTCCTCGGGCGTCCGTGGCGGGACTACGCGCTGTTCGCGGCGCTGGTGGGCCCCAATCTGGTTCTGCTCGTCCTGTTCACCTACCGCCCGCTGGTCGACAACATCCGGCTGTCGTTCTTCGACTGGAACATCGCCGACCCCGCCGCCACGTTCGTCGGCCTGGGCAACTACCGCGAGTGGTGGAGCCGCCCCGACACCTGGCAGATCGTCGGCAATACCGTCGTGTTCACGACCGCGACCGTGGTGGGATCGATGGTCGCCGGTCTCGCGCTCGCCGTGCTGCTGGACCGTAAGTTGAACGGGCGCAACCTTGTTCGATCCGCCATCTTCGCGCCGTTCGTCATCTCCGGCGCCGCGATCGGGGTAGCGTTCCAGTTCGTGTTCGACCCCCGGTTCGGGCTGATCCAGGACCTCCTGCACCGCGTCGGGGTCGACTCCGTGCCCGACTTCTACCAGGATCCGCACTGGGCGCTGGTCATGGTCACGGTCACCTACATGTGGAAGAACCTCGGCTACACGTTCGTGATCTACCTTGCGGCACTGCAGGGTACGCGACGCGAACTGGCGGAGGCCGCGGAGATCGATGGGGCGAGCGGGTGGACGACGTTCCGCCGGGTCGTTCTCCCGCAGTTGCGTCCGACCACCTACTTCCTCTCGATCACGGTGATGCTGGGCTCGCTTCAGGTGTTCGACATCATCAACGTGATGACCAGGGGCGGTCCGCTCGGCACCGGCACCACCACGATGGTCTACCAGGTCTACAACGAGTCGTTCCGCAACTTCCGGGCCGGGTACGGGGCCACCGTCGCCACGATCATGTTCCTGGTGCTGCTCGGAATCACCGTCTACCAGGTGCGGATCATGGATCGCGGGGACGGCCGGTGACCGCGGGAGCCGTGCGCGAGCGGCGCAGCACGGAGGTGCCGGCGACGGCGGACGCGGCCCGCGACCACCGCCGGCGGGAAGCGCTCGTGACGGCGCTGGGCTACGCCGCGATGGTGGCCGTGCTGGTGACGGTTGCCCTGCCGCTGTACTGGATCGTGATGACGTCGTTCAAGGATCGCCCCGACATCTACACCCTTCCGGTCACGTGGTGGCCCGGGACCTTTCACCCCGAGAACTATGCGGAGGCCACCACGTCGGTGCCGTTCTGGACGTTCCTGCGCAACTCGGTGATCATCACCGGAGTGYTGTCCGCCGTGAAGTTCACACTCGGCGTCCTCAGCGCCTACGGTCTGGTGTTCCTGCGGTTCCCGGGCAAGAACTTCGTATTCCTCGGCATCATCGCCGCGTTGATGGTGCCCAACCAGATCACCGTCATCTCGAATTACGCCCTCGTCGCCGAATGGGGTTGGCGGAACAGTTTCCACGGCATCATCGTTCCGCTCGCGGGAGTTGCGTTCGGAACGTTCCTGATGCGCAACCACTTCCTGTCGATACCCACCGAGATCATCGAGGCCGCCCGGATGGACGGCGCCGGCCATGCCCGGTTGCTGTGGCGGGTGGTCCTGCCGGTGTCCGGCCCCACCATGGTGGCGTTCGCGATCATCACCGTCGTCACCGAATGGAACGAATACCTGTGGCCGTTCCTGATGGCCGACGACGCGTCCGTCGCGCCGCTGCCGATCGGGCTGACCCAGCTGCAGAACAACGACGGGCTCACCGACTGGGGTCCGGTCATGGCGGGGACGGTGCTCACGATGCTGCCGATCCTCGCGGTTTTCCTTGTGCTGCAACGGCACATGATCAAGGGCCTCACGTCGGGTGCGGTCAAGGGATAGCGGACACGAGGAGAGACATGAATCGGATGAATCGCCGGGGATTCCTCGGGCTCGCGGGCGCGGTGGCCGCCGGTGCGGCGCTCACGGCCTGCGCAGGCTCGGGTTCGGGCTCGTCGGCGGTGTCCGGGGCGGCGGGGGACCCGAACACCATCACGTTCTGGTCCAACCACCCGGGCAAGTCCCAGGACGTCGAACGTGAACTGATCAACCGTTTCCAGGCGACACACCCCGGCCTCACCGTCGACCTCGTCGACGGTGGGAAGAACTACGAGGAGGTGTCGCAGAAGTTCAACGCGGCACTGTCGGGCGGCGCACTGCCCGACGTCGTGGTGTTGTCGGACGTGTGGTGGTTCAACTACGCGCTGACCGGTGCTGTCGAACCGCTCGATGGGCTGTTCGGTGACGTGGGGGTCGACACCTCCGACTACGTCGACTCGCTGCTCGCCGACTACCTGTTCCAGGGGAAGCACTACGCCCTCCCGTACGCGCGGTCGACGCCGCTGTTCTACTACAACAAGCAGGTCTGGGCGCAGGCAGGCCTGCCCGACCGCGGTCCCGCCACCTGGCAGGAGTTCGACGAATGGGGTCCCGAACTGCAGCGGGTGATCGGCGGCGGCAAGTTGGCCCACGGCTGGGGCGACGCCAAGAACTACCTCGGCTGGACGTTCGAGGGACCGGTCTGGACGTTCGGCGGGGCGTACTCGGACCAATGGGACCTGAAGTTCGGCGACGAGAAGACCCTCGCCGCGGGGACCTTCCTGAAGAACATGATCCACACGAAGAAATACGCGGCCGTGTCGAGCGACATCGCCAACGAGTTCGGGGCGGGCATCCTCGCGTCGACGATCGCCTCGACCGGCGACCTGTCGGGGATCACCAAGTCGGCCGCGTTCGACTTCGGCACCGCCTTCCTCCCCGCGTCGGGCGCGCCGGGCTGCCCGACCGGCGGCGCGGGTCTCGCGATTCCGGCGCGAATCTCCGACGAGCGGAAGAAGAATGCGCTCACGTTCATCGACTTCGTGACCAACGGCGAGAACACCGCGTACTTCTCGCAGAACGTCGGGTACATGCCGGTCCGTAAATCCGCGGTCGAGGACCCGGCCATGAAGGCGTACCTGGACGCGAACCCCAACGCGCGCACCGCCGTCGACCAGCTCGCGAAGACCCGATCGCAGGACTACGCCCGGGTGTTCGTGCCCGGCGGCGACCAGATCATCGGCACCGGACTCGAACAGATCGCGCTGCAGAACGCGGACGTGGCGACGACCTTCGCCGGTGTCGGGGAGCAACTCCAGCAGATCGTCGACCGCCAGATCACCCCCAAACTGCCCCAGTAGGAGGAGAAGGAACATCCATGGCCAACGTGCAGTTCGCGGGTGTCACGCACCGCTATTCCGGAGCCGACCGACCCGCGGTCGATCGGCTGGACCTCGACATCGCGGACGGCGAGTTCCTCGTTCTCGTGGGTCCGTCCGGGTGCGGTAAGTCGACGAGCCTGCGGATGCTGGCCGGCCTCGAAGCCGTCGAGGCTGGCCGCATCGAGATCGGCGGCGCCGACGTCACCGCGCTGCCGCCCCGAGCGCGGGACGTGGCCATGGTGTTCCAGAGCTACGCGCTGTACCCGAACATGACCGTCGCCGACAACATGGGGTTCGCGCTCCGCAATGCAGGCGTCGGAAAGGTGGAACGCACCGCGCGGGTGCTGGAAGCGGCGCGGATGCTCGAACTCGAACCGCTGCTCGGTCGCAAACCGGCGAAACTGTCCGGCGGGCAACGCCAACGGGTCGCGATGGGCCGCGCCATCGTGCGGCACCCCAAGGTGTTTTGCATGGACGAACCGCTGAGCAACCTCGACGCCACGCTGCGGGTGAGTACCCGCTCGCAGATCGCGGGGCTGCAGCGCAGGCTCGGCACGACCACCGTGTACGTCACCCACGACCAGGTGGAGGCCATGACGATGGGCGACCGGGTGGCGGTCATGCAGGCCGGCCGCCTCCAGCAGGTCGCCCGGCCACGCGATCTGTACGACAACCCGGTCAACACGTTCGTCGCCGGGTTCATCGGCTCCCCGGGCATGAACCTCATGGACACCCCGATCCGGGACGGTGTCGCCGAACTGGGCGACCTGCGTATTCCCGTGCCGCACTCGGCGATCGGGGACGGCTCCGTGATCGTCGGAGTGCGCCCGGAGTCGTGGACGCTGGTCGGGGCGTGGCGCAAGGACTCGTACACCGTGGAGACCGACCTGCTCGAGGAACTCGGCGCCGAGTCGTTCGTGTACGCGTCCGGCACGTCCGGGAAGGTGGTGGTGCGGGTCGACCGCACCCGCACCATCGCCGCGGGGGAGAGGTTGCACCTGCAGCCGAAGCCCGGCGAGGTGTACTTCTTCTCCGCGGCGACGGGCGACCGTCTGCGGTAGCCAGCTACCAGATCTTGACGCGCTCCTCCGGATCCAGATACAGGGCGTCACCGGGCTGGACGTCGAACGCGTCGTGGAACGTGTCCAGGTTGCGGATCACGCCGTTGCAGCGGAACTCCGGCGGCGAGTGCGGGTCGACGGCGAGCCGGCGGAGCGCCTCCGCGTCCCGGGCTTTGGTGCGCCACACCTGCGCCCAGCCGAAGAACACCCGCTGGATCCCGGTCAGGCCGTCGAGGACCTCCGGCTCGGACCCGTCCGTCGCGATCCGGTACGCGGCGATGGCGATGGACAGGCCACCGAGGTCGCCGATGTTCTCCCCGATCGTGAACTCGCCGTTCACCGTGTGCCCGGGCAGCGCCTTCGGTTCGAACGCGTTGTACTGCTCGATCAGCGCCTTCGTGCGCTTGCCGAATTCGGTCCGGTCGTCGTCGGTCCACCAGTCGATCATGTTGCCGTCGCCGTCGTACTTGGCGCCCTGATCGTCGAAGCCGTGGCCGATCTCGTGACCGATGACGGCGCCGATCCCGCCGTAGTTGGCGGCGTCGTCGGCTGCGGCGTCGAAGAACGGCGGCTGCAGAATGGCTGCGGGGAACACGATTTCGTTCATGCCCGGGTTGTAGTAGGCGTTGACCGTCTGCGGTGTCATGAACCACTCGTCGCGGTCGACCGGGCCGCCGAGCTTCGCGAGATCGCGGTCGTACTCCGCCGCGTAGCCGCTGCGGTAGTTGCCGACCAGGTCGTCGCGGGAGATGGTGACGGCCGAGTAGTCGCGCCACTTGTCTGGGTACCCGATCTTCGGCGTGAACTTCTCCAGCTTGCGGAGCGCCGCCTGCCGGGTCTCCGGGCTCATCCAGTCCAGGTCGGAGATGTTGCGCCGGTACGCCTCCTGCAGATTCGCGACGAGTTCCTGCATGCGGGCCTTCGCGTCCGCCGGGAAGTGCCGCTCGACGTACAGCTTGCCGACAGCCTCGCCCAGCAGATCCTGCACCAGGGACACGCCGCGCTTCCAGCGCTCACGAATCTCCTCGGCGCCGGTCAGCGTCTTCCCGTAGAACGCGAAATTCTCCTCGACCAGCGCCTCGGTGAGATACGGGGCGCGGGAGCGGATGACGTTCCACGTCGCCCACGCCTTCCAGTCGTCGAGGTCCTCGGACGTCCACAGCCCGGTCAGGGTGGTGAGGTAGTCGGGCTGGCGGACCACGATCTCGGCGAACTGCTCCGACGTGCCCCCGAGCGCGCCGATCCACGAAGACCAGTCCAACCCGGCAGGCAGCTGGTCGAGGGTGAGCAGGTTGTAGCTCAGCTCGGCGTCGCGACGCTTCACGACGTCCCAATGGCCTGCCGCGATCTTCGTTTCCAGATCGAACACCCGCTGCGCGTCGTAGTCGACACCGGCGAGGGCGAACATCTTCGCGATGTGCTCCACGTACGCGGCGCGGATCTCCGCGTGATCGTCCTGGCGGTAATACGACTCGTCGGGCAGCCCGATGCCGGCCTGGCTGAAGTGCACGAGGTAGCGCGCGGAGTTCTTGGCGTCCGTGTCGACGTAGTGACCGACGGCGCCGCCGACCCCCGTGCGCTGCAGGCGGCCGATGACGGCGGCGAGGGCGGAGCGGTCGGCGGCCGAGGCCACGTCGGCGAGCTCCCCGGCGATCGGAGCGAGCCCCGCCGCCTCCACGACATCCGCGTCCATGAAGCTGCCGTACAGATCGCCGATGCGCTGCGCGTCGGTCCCCGGGGCCGCGCCGGAGCCCGCCGCCTCCTCGATGATGTTCTGGACGTCGACCTCGGCCTTGTCGTAGAGCGTGCGGAACGCGCCGTCGATCGCCCGGTCCGCGGGAATCTCGTAGTCGTCGATCCACTTGCCGTTCACGTGGACGAACAGGTCGTCCTGGGCGCGGGTGTCACTGTCGAGGTGGGTGAGGTCGATGCCGGAGCGCTGAGCCGTGGTCATGCGTTCCATCCTTACACCGTTCCGCGCCGACAGGTCCACCACTGCGCTCAGGGCGAAACAAAGGACCGGGGAGCGGTCAGACGTCGATGCCGAGGTTGATCGCCGCGAGGTAGCCGTCCGACTGCGTGGCGACCGTCAGCAGGCCTGCGTCGTCGTAGATGCCGTCCGTGGCGTTGGTCACGTTGTTCTCCCGTCCGGTGTGGTCGGAGTACGGCGCCGTCGCGTACACCTCGTCGAGCAGGGCCTCGTCGAAGTACAGCTGGGTGGTGAGCACCGTCTTCTTGTCGATGTGCACCTTGAGGTGGATGTGCGTGGTCCGGCCGGTGTACCAGCCGGGGAAGATTGTCGTGAACTGGGCGATGCCGTTCGCGTCCGTCGTCTGAGCGCCGCGCAGGTAGGTGCCGTCGTCCGTGGTGGTGGCCTCGCTGTCGCCGACGCTGTAGGACCCGTCGGACGTCTCACCCGAACCGCCGGACATGTCGCCGCCGGGGCCGCCGGGTCCACCGGGACCTCCGGCCGGGGGCTGGCCGCCGTCGCCGGGCCCGCCTGCCGGCGGTGCTCCGGCGGGCGCGCCGTTGCCGCCGAGGTCCGCGGCCTTCGAACCCGACTCGAAGCCGGAGTACACGCCGCCCGCGTCGCAGTGCCAGATCTCCACGACGGCGTTGCTCACCACCGCGGCGGAGCCGTCCGCGGAACAGTTCGTCAGGTCCTGTACCCGCAGTGCGAGCTGCAGGTTCGTCCCCGGCCGGTCTTCGCGGATGTCGCTGCGGATGGAGTCGACGTCGAACCAGTACGGTCCCTGCGTCTCCTCGACGGCCATCACGCACTGCGGCGCCTGGTCGAGCAGGGCCGTCACCGCGTCGCCGCTCGTCGTCGTCGCACTCGACGCGGCCGCGGTCGACGTGGCCGACGCCGACGTGCCGCTGCTCCCGTTCCCGGTGCAGGCGGCGATGAGCCCACCCAGACTCACTGTCCCCCCGACCGCAAATGCGCGGCGGCGGCTGATGCGCAGTCGGCTCTTCTCGACGTCCTTGTTCACTGTGGGTACCTCTCCATGATCGGGCTGTGCCTCGATCGTGGCGCACGAACCTGCGCGGGGCGTTCCGTCCGGCTGTGAACTTGCTGGGAACTCAGCCGCCGAGGCGGGCGTGCATCTCCCAGACGAGCACCTCGGCGCCGGAGTGGGAGGAGATCTGCTGGCCACCGGAGGCGCTCAACCGAACGGCGTCGCCCTCGTACAGGGTGCCGACACCCTCCATCTCCGCGGTGCCCCGCGCGACGAACACGTGGAGGAACGGCGCTTCGGGAAGGGGCACCGGTGCGCCGGGGAAGAGTCGCGCGACATGCAGCGCCGCGTGCTTGTTGTTGATCCGGATCGCCGAATTGTCCTTGTATTCCGGCATTCCGGACGCAACGGGCACCAGTCCGCCTTTGAGGATCTCGTCCTCGATCTCGAGTTGTTCGTAGCTTGGCGCGAGTCCGGGTTCGTCGGGTACCACCCACATCTGGACGAAATGCACCGGCTCGTGGTGCTGCTCACCGGCCAGGCGCCAGCTGTCGTTCTTCTCGGAATGCATGATGCCCTTGCCTGCGCTCATGCGTTGCGCAAGGCCGGGATAGATGATGCCGGAGTGGCCGATCGAGTCCTGGTGGACGAGCGAGCCGCGCAGCACCCAGGTGACGATCTCCATGTCCTTGTGCGGATGGGTGTCGAATCCCTGACCGGGGAGCACGGTGTCGTCGTTGTTGACGAGGAGTAGTCCGTGGTGCGTGTTGTCGGGGTCGTAGTGCTGGCCGAAGGAGAACGAGTGCTTCGAATCCAACCAGGAAATCTTGGTTTTCAGCCGATCGCCGGCGCGATGAACGTAGACGTGAGGTGTGGTGACTGCTGGCATATCGGTCCTCCTTCGGGTGGTACCCGGTCCAGAGTACGAGGTGCCGGCTGCGGGTACTCGCGAGACGGTGTCGATTGTGCATCGAATTCATCGCCTGCTCGTCGCGGTGGAGGTGCCCGAGTCGATCCCGAAATGATGTTGCGCAGTGCGGTATTGGAGGATCGACGCTCCGTAAGGTGCTGTTCGGCAACGGGTTTCGCCGACGGCCGGAAAGTGTGAAAGACGGCCGTCCAGTTTGTACCACCACGAATGCCCGCTTCCGCCGGGCCCGCGGCGTACAGTTCGAATTGTGCGTCCAGGAGTCGCAGGATTGCGGCACGTCGCACCCGGCGGAAGGAGCGTGATGAAGGCGAATCCGGATCGACACGATCAGCTCCCCGAACACCAGCGGATCGCAGACCTCGTCGACGACATGGAAGACCGGCTCGCGGCCGAACGCGAGGCGAAGGGAATCGCGGGCAACGCGTCCGAGCGCGAGCAGGCGGAGCAGGAAGAGAACCCGTGAGTACTTATTAACCGCGGGCGGTTAATAAGTACTCACAGGTGGTCTACTCGAAGAAGCGGTACACGGCCTCGACGACTACCGCGGGTCGCTCGCTGCCCTCGAGTTCGATCTGCCCCGCGACCGTCACCTGGACGCCGCCCTTGGGCAGTTCCTCGACGGACTGCAGCGTCGCGCTGAGCCGGACGCGTCCCTCGGCGGGCACGGGGTTGGTGAACCGGACCTTGTTCAGCCCGTAGTTGACGGCCATGGTCACGCTGTCGACGGTCAGGATCTCGTCCCACATGGGGATGATCAGCGACAACGTGAGGTACCCGTGGGCGATGGGTCCGCCGAACGGGCTCTCGGCCCGGGCGCGTTCGGGGTCGACGTGGATCCACTGGTGGTCGTCGGTGGCGTCGGCGAACGTGTCAATCCGCTGCTGCGGGATGTCGATCCACGAGCTGGTGCCCAGCGACGTGCCCTCGAGTGCGGCGAGGTCGGCGAGGGTGGCGACCCGGGTGGTGGTGGCGGTGGTGCTCATGTCAGGGCTCCTAGTCTTTGATACCGAGAACACGCAGGGCGTTCTGCTTGAAGATCAGCGGTGCGACCTCCGGTTTGATGTCGAGGTTCTCGAAGTCCTTGATCCAGCGGTCGACCTGGATGACGGGGAAGTCGGACCCGAACAGCACCTTGCCGCGGAGCATGCTGTTGGCGGCCTTGACCAGCTGCGGCGGGAAGTACTTCGGCGACCATCCGGACAGGTCGATGTAGACGTTGGCCTTGTGGGTGGCGATGGAGATCTGCGCGTCGACCCACGGGACGGCGGGGTGGGCCATGATCACGGTGAGGTCGGGGAAGTCGGCGGCGACGTCGTCGAGGAGCATCGGGTCGGAGTAGCGCAGTTTGATGCCGTGTCCGCCGGGCAGGCCGGCGCCGATGCCGGTCTGGCCGGTGTGGAACAGGGCGGGGACCCCGGCCTCGGTGATGGCGTCGTAGAGCGGGTAGAACCGGCGGTCGTTCGGCTCGAATCCCTGCATGCTGGGGTGGAATTTGAAGCCCTTGACGCCGAAGTCGTCGACGAGGCGGTGGACGCGGCGGACGGCGGCCTTGCCCTGCCAGGGGTCGACGGAGCCGAACGGGATGAGGACGTCGTTGTGGCGGGCGGCGCCCTCGGCGATCTCCTCGACGGAGTTCGCGGCGTGTCCGCTGGCGGAAGCCGCGTCGACCGTGAACACGACCGCCGCCATGTTGCGGGCCCGGTAGTGGTCGGCGATCGCGTCGATGGACGGGGTGCGTTCCTCGCCGGACTTGAAGTATTTCTCGGACGCGGCCATCAGTTCGTCGTCGAGGGACCGGTGTCCGCAGCCGTCGATCTCGACGTGGGTGTGGATGTCGATGGCGTCGATCGTGTCGAAGTCGATGCCGTACTCGTAGCGGCTCACTTGGCCATCAGCTCCTCGGGGAATTCCTCGCCGACGGACTGGACGGACTCGCCGAACGTGGYCGTCCACTGGGCGGCGATGTCGTCGGCCGACCAGCCGCCGTCGTGGTACTCGACCGCGGTGAGTTCGGGGTGCGACCAGAGTGCGAGGCGGTCGCCACCGACGGCGAAGGCCTGTCCGGTGATGTCGGCTGCCGCGTCGGAGGCGAGGAACGAGATGATGCCCGCGGCGTCGTCGGGGCTGMCCATGCCCACCTCGCGGCGGATGATGTCGGGCAGCGGCTCACCGTTCTTCATGCCCTCGATGTAGGGGGCGAGGAACGGGACGGTCTCGGTCATCGCGGTCGCGGCGACCGGGCAGACGGCGTTGGCGGTGATGCCGGCGCGCTGCAGTTCGAGCGCCCACGTGCGGACCATGCCGACGATGCCCGACTTGGCGCCGGAGTAGTTGGTCTGCCCGAAGTTGCCGCGCTGGCCGGCGGGGGAGCCGATGCAGATGATGCGGCCGCCGTCGCCCTGCTCGCGGAACTTCAGGACGGCCTCGCGGACGCACGTGAAGGTGCCGCGCAGGTGCACGCCCACCACGGCGTCGAAGTCGTCGTCGGTCATCTTCCACAGCACCTTGTCGCGGAGGATGCCGGCGTTGGTGACCATGACGTCGAGGCGTCCGAACGCGTCGACCGCCCCGGCGACCAGCTTCTGGGCGGTGTCGGTGCTGCCGACCGGGGCGACGACGGCGACGGCTCGGCCACCCGCCGCGGTGATCTCGGCGACGGCGGCGTCGGCGGTGGCCTGGTTGACGTCGTTGATCACGACCGCGGCGCCGTGGCGTGCCAGGTCCTTGGCGTAGGCCAGTCCCAGGCCCTGTCCGCTGCCGGTGACGACGGCGACTTTGTCGGTGAGGTCCATGTCGTGATTCTCCTAAGGTCGTGTTCGCTGAATCACACGTAATCATTGATGATTGAGAAAGTCAATCATTAAGATCTGCTACTCTAGCGACACTCATCGGAAGGGGGTCGTCGCATGGCAGAGGCGCAGGCGTTATCGGACGACATCGGGTTCCTGCTCTCGCGCGTCGGCGGAATGGTGCTGGGCTCGGTGAACAAGGCTCTCGTTCCCACCGGGCTGCGGGTGCGGTCCTACTCGGTCCTGGTGCTCGCGTGCGAACAGGCCGAGGGCGTCAACCAGCGCGGAGTGGCCGCCACCATGGGCCTCGACCCCAGCCAGATCGTGGGGCTCGTCGACGAACTCGAGGAACGTGGACTCGTCGTGCGCACCCTCGACCCCTCCGACCGCCGGAACAAACTGATCGCCGCGACCGACGAGGGCAGGCGGCTACGCGACGACGCCAAGGCCCGGGTCGACGCCGCCCACGGGCGCTATTTCGAGGGCATCCCCGAATCGGTCGTGAATCAGATGCGGGATACATTGCAGAGCATCGCCTTTCCCGCACATCCCGAGTAGGGCACGATGACCGACCTGCTCGCCCCGGCCCCGCCCGGCCTGTCGTTCCTCGCCACGTTTGTCGTGCAGGTCGCCGATCCGGTGGAGATCGGATCCACACCCGAAGGCACCCGCCGCATCATCCCCATAGTCGGGGGACGCGTCGAGGGCCCCGAACTCCGCGGCACCGTGTTGCCGGTCGGGGCGGACTTCCAGGTGCTCAGCTCGCCCACGCTCACCGAACTCGAGGCCAAGTACGCGATCGAGACCGACGACGGCGACCGGATCTACGTCACCAACTTCGGCCTTCGCTCGGGCACCCCGGAAGACATCGCCCGGCTGGTCGCGGGTGAGCCCGTGCCGCCCGAGCGTGTCTACTTCCGCTGCACGCCGCGGCTCGCCGCCGCCGAGGGCCGGTGGTCGTGGCTGCGCTCGCGGATCCTCGTCGGCACCGGCGAACGACTGCCCGGCGAGGTCCGTCTCACGGTGTTCGTGGTGGACTGACCTGCCGTGGAAATCCGCTGGATGAAGTCGTTCGTGGCGGTCGCCGAGGAACTCAACTACGGCCGGGCCGCCGAGGTGCTGCACATTGCGCAACCGGCGGTGAGCCAGCAGGTGCAGCAACTCGAGAAGCGTCTCGGTGTGAAACTGTTCGACCGCACCACGCGCTCGGTCCGGCTCACCGCGGCGGGCGAGCGATTCCTGCAACCGTGCAAGGACGCCCTCGCCGGCATCGACCGCGCCGTCGATGCCGCGGTGATCGCGGATCCGAAGGTCGAGGGCCGCGTCCGGGTCGGCTTCAGCGGGGCCTACGGGCAGACCGAATTGTCCTCTCTGGCAAGGTCGGTGCGCCGACGGTATCCCCTGATCGACCTCGTCCTCGAGGGGGCGACGGTGAGCGGGCAGATCCTCGACGAGATCGGGGAGGGGCAACTGGACCTCGGGATCGTGTCGGACGCGGTCTCGCACCCCCACGTGCTCACGCGGCAGATCTCGGTGGAGTACCTCAGTGCGCTGCTCCCGAGCGATCACCCACTCGCCGAACGGGAGTCGATCGATCTCGCGGAACTGCGCGAGGAGGCGTTCGTCGCGAATCCCGCCGCCACCGGATCCACGCTCCGCCGGGATCTGCTCGCCGCGTGCCGGGATGCCGGGTTCACCCCGAACATCGTGCAGGAGACCACCGACGGCATCGTCCTGACCGCCCTCGTCGCGGCGGGGGTCGGCGTCGCGCTCGTGCCCGGTGACGTGCAGACGTATCCCAACCGGGTGGTGCTGATCCCCCTCGACGCCGGTCGATTCGAAGTCCGGGCGGCGCTGGCCTGGTCGGACCGTCCCGTGTCGCCCGTCGTGCAGACGGTTCTCGACCTCGCCGCCGAGGTGCTGCCGACGCCGGGCGCCGTCTCCGACGAGTAATAAAGATCGGTTATCAATCACTGCCGATACTGCTCTTGGACGGTGATCGGTTTCTTTGGCAGAGTCTCCCTCGGCGGCAACGGATGTGACCTGGACAACTTCCGATCCCCGGTGTCGCCCCCACCTCGAGGCCTCTCCGAACTCCCGGAAGCCCTTCACTTTCAGGTAGGAACCACATGACTTCCACATTCGACGGCCGCGTCGCACGCGCCGACACGAGCGCCCGGTCGCCCCACGCGCGCCGGGCCGCCCTGGCCTCCTTCGTGGGCAGCGCACTCGAGTACTACGACTTCTTCATCTACGCCTCCTTCTCCGCGCTCGCGTTCAACACCCTGTTCTTCCCGGATCTCGGTTCGTTCTGGGGGACCATCGTGTCGATGGCGACCATCGGGATCGGGTACGTCGTCCGGCCGCTCGCGGCCCTCGTCTTCGGGCACTTCGGGGACACGCTCGGACGCAAGCGGATGCTGGTGGTGACGCTCGTGATGAYGGGCGTGGCCACGTCCCTCATCGGTTGCCTACCCACCTACGGGGCGATCGGCGTCGCGGCGCCGATCCTGCTGGTCCTGCTCCGGGCCGTCCAGGGCGCGTCGGCGGCCGGCGAGTCGGCGGGAGCGGCGTCCCTGGCCCTCGAACACGCACCCGCAGGCCGCCGCGCGCTCGCGGCGAGCTGGGTGAACACCGGTGCGGCCGCCGGCATGCTGCTGGCATCGCTGGTGGTCCTCGTGTTCTCCGGACTGCCCGAGGACGCCTTCCTCGACTGGGGATGGCGTATCCCGTTCCTGCTCAGCATGTTCGTCGCACTCGCCGGCCTCGTGATCCGCCGGATGCTGCCCGAGAGCGAGGTGTTCGAGGAGGCCGTGTCCACCGACGGGCCGACGGAGATGCCGGCGAAGGTGATCTTCCGCGACCACTGGCCGAGCGTGCTGCGGGTCGTGGGCTGCGGACTGTTCGCGGTGGTGTCCACCATCTTCAGCGCCTTCGCCCTCGCGTGGGGCACCCACGAGGCCGGTGTGTCCCGGACCGTCATGGTGGGAGCCACCGTCCTCACCGCCGCGCTCGCCCTCGTCGCGCAACCCGCCGCCGGGATCCTCGCCGACCGGATCGGCCGCAAACCGGTCTTCATCACCGGCAACCTCGTCTGCGCAGTCTCCATCTCCGGGTTCTTCTGGGCGATCAGCCAGCGTTCGACCGTCCTGATCCTGATCACCGCGTGCATCGTGATGGTGGTCGGCTACTCGCTCGTCAATGCCATCGGCCCCGCCCTGTACGCCGAGATGTTCGAGACGCGCATCCGGTACTCGGGCATGGCGATCTCCGGACAGCTGGCCCTGGTGGCCACCGGATTCGCCCCCACCATCGCCGCGACCCTCGTCCGGCCAGGACCGGACGGCTGGATACCGGTGGCCGCGTTCACCGCGGGCTGCTGCCTGGTCAGCGCGCTCACCACCCTCACAGTCCGCGAAACCTACCGGACCAGCACCACCGACCTCGGCAAATGACCCACCTCCCGTCGAAAGCGACCGAACCTGTGAAACACGATGTACTGATCGAGAACGATGTCGAGGCGACGATGCGGGACGGCGTCGTCCTGCGCTCGACCGTCTACCGCCCGAATACCAGCGGCAGCTTCCCGGTGCTGCTCACCCGCACCCCGTACGGCCGCGACCTGTCCGTCAACTCCGGCTACCTCAACCCCACCACGGTCGCGGCCGGCGGATTCGTGGTGATCATGCAGGACGTCCGCGGCCGGTTCGGCTCCGACGGTGAGTTCGTGCCGTCCGAGAACGAAGGCCCGGACGGCTACGACACCGTGCAGTGGGCCGCCGAACTGCCGTACTCGACCGGAGCCGTCGGCATGTGGGGAAGGTCGTACTTCGCCGAAACGCAGTGGCGCGCAGCCCAGGAGAAGCCACCCGCCCTGCGCGGCATCGCCCCGGGAATCTCGGCAGGCGGCAACGCGCGGTCCGGCGGGCTCGTGCGCGGGGGCGCGGTCGAATTCGGCGCCCGGCTCGGATGGGGGCACCTGTCGGCAGGGCCGGCCGAGATCGCGAAACTGTCCCGCACGGATCCGGCACGCGCAGAACGCGAATGGGCGTCGTGGGCGCGGATCGATCGGGCGATGTCCGAGGACGCGTACTTCGACGCCCTGCCCCTGCGCGACCTGGCTGCCGATGCCCCCGCGTTCTTCGCGTCGCCGATCGTCGAATCGCTCGGATTCCCGATCGACCACCCCAGCCGCGACCTGTGGGACAGCGCCGGCGACCGGGCCGTCGACCTCCCCACGCTGCACATCGGCGGCTGGTACGACATCTTCGTCAACAGCACCCTCGACCAGTACTTCGGCCAACTCGCCCACAGCGATTCCGGTGCGGCTCCCGCGCCGTACCTGATTCTGGGTCCGTGGAGTCACACCAACTTCTCCGGGCTGGGGGGGTCGGTGGTGTTCGGCAGTCCTGCCAACCAGGCGGTGCTCGACTCGGGTCAGGACCTGTCGTCGGTGCACGCGCAGTGGTACGCGGCGGTGCTTGGCGACGAGGAACCCGACCTGCCGCGGGTCCGGATATTCGTGATGGGGGAGAACCGGTGGCGGACGTACGACCGCTTCCCGGAGCCCACCCGCACCGCGGACCTGTTCCTCGCTCCCGGTGGAACCCTCGCCGCGGAAGCAGAGCAGATGGAAGGTCGCGTCGACTACGACTACGACCCGGCGGATCCGGTACCGACGGTCGGTGGGGCGACGATGATGCCGGGAACGTTCGCACCCGGCGCACTGGAACAGAGCCGGGTCGAATCCCGCGACGACGTCCTCGTGTTCACCGGCGAGGTCCTCACCGAGCCGTTGACCGTGATCGGCCGGGTGTCCGCGACACTGTTCGCGTCGTCGAGTGCCGTCGACACCGACTTCGTCGTCAGGCTGTGCCGCGTCACGACGGACGGGACGTCGATCACCCTCACCGACGGCATCGTGCGGGCCCGCTACCGCGACTCCTACCGAACCCCTGGGGCGTACACGTCCGCCGAGCAGAGCCTGCTCGAGCCCGGGGAGGTGTACGAGTACGCGATCGACCTGTGGTCCACGGCCGTCACGTTCCAGCCCGGTGAGCGGATCCGCGTCCAGGTGACGTCCAGCAACCATCCGCGGTGGGACCGCAACCTCAACACCGGCGAATCCGCCTACGAATCAGCGGAATTCGTGGTCGCCCACCAGCGCGTGCACACCGGGGCACGGTACCCCAGCAGGGTGTCGCTGCCGGTCGTGCGCTGACGCACCCGTGAGTACTTGTCAACCGCGGGACGTTGACAAGTACTCACGGCTCGTACTGGATGTAGCGTTGCACCTCGCGCGCCCGCTCCGCTCCGGCGAAGCGGGCGACGAGGTGCAAAGCCATGTCGATGCCCGCGGACACACCGGCCGAGGTGATCACGTCGCCGTCGTCGACGAACCGGTCGTCCGGCCGCACGACGATGCTCGGGTCGATCTCCGCCAGCAAACCCAGTGACGCCCAATGCGTCGTCGCCGGCCTGCCGTTCAGCAGGCCGGCTTTCGCGTAGACCAGGGATCCCGTGCACACGCTGGCCATCAACGGAACCTCGGCGCGCTGCCTGCGGACCCAGCCGAGATGGGCGTCGTCGAGCAGCTGCGGACGCGTGCCCTGGCCGCCCGGGTGGATCAGGACGTCGAGCGGCGGGGCGTCGGCGTAGGAATGATGCGCGCCCAGGACGAGCCCCTTGGCGCACTGCACACTCCCACCCGATGCGGACAGGCAGAACAGCGCGTAGCCGTCGTCCGGGTACATCCGCGTCCACGCGGACAGCACCTCCCACGGTCCGACGGCGTCCAATTCCTCGACGCCGTCGAACAACACGATCCCGATGCGCTTCACCCTGAAATGCTACCGCCCGTGAGTACTTGTCAACCGCGGGACGTTAACAAGTACTCACGGGCGGAGGTTCGCAGGTCGGGTTTGCGGATCTTGCCGGTCGCGGTGCGGGGGAGTTCCTCCGCGATCCGGATGAACGTGGGAATCTTGAACCCCGCGAGCTTCTCTCGCAGCCGGGCGCGCACCGTGTCCTCGTCGAGGGCGGTGCCGTCGGCGGCGACGACGAAGGCCATGCCGGTCTCGCCCCACTTCTCGTGCGGGACGCCGATCACCGCCGCCTCCCGGACGCCGTCCAGCTTCAGCAGCGCCGCCTCGACCTCGGCGGGGTAGACGTTCTCGCCGCCCGAGATGTACATGTCCTTGTAGCGGTCGCAGATGAAGAGGAAGCCGTCGTCGTCGAAGTAGCCGGCGTCGCCGGTGTGCAGCCAGCCGTTCACGATGGTGCGGTCGGTCGCCTCGGGCTGATTCAGGTAGCCGAGCATCACGTTCGGCCCCTTCGCGACGATCTCACCGATCTCGTTCGGTTCGGCGCTCGACCCGTCGGGGCGGACGACGTCGACGTCGGTGAAGAACGTTCGCTTGCCTGCCGATCCGACCTTCGCGCGGACGTCGTCCCCCGACAGCATGGTCACCGACGGCGCGGTTTCCGTCAGACCGTACGCCTGCGCGATCGCGACGCCGCGTTCCTGCCACGGCGAGATCAGCACTTCGGGCAGGGGAGCCCCGGCGACGCAGATGGCCCGCAGGCTGGACAGGTCGGCGCCCGCGAACCGGGGGTGGTGCCAGAGTTCCTGGATCATCGTGGGGACCGCGAAGAACGTGGTGATGCGTTCCTTCTCGATCGTGTCGAGAACGGCGCCGGCGTCGAACTTGCGCAGTAGCACGACGGTGCCCCCGGACAGCAGGGTCGGTGTGACGGCTCCGCCGATACCGCCGATGTGGAACAGCGGCGCCACCGACAGCGTGCGTTCCTTGGACGTCATGTCCTGGGCGAGAAGCTGGTTCATGGCGTTCCACAGCATGTTTCCGTGGCTGAGCATGACGCCCTTCGGTGCGCCGGTGGTGCCCGACGAGTACATGAGCACCGACAGGTCGTCGAGACCCACCTGCTCGTCGATGCGGGTGTCGGGCTGCCCGGCGCGCACACTCTCGTAGGTGTGGGCGGACCACGAGTCGGTCAGCCCGATCCAGGTGGTGACCGGGGACTCCGACTGCGCCAGTTCCTGCGCGACGTCGGCCTGCTGATCTCCGAAGATCACTGTGGTGCAGCGTGAATCGCCGAGAACGTAGCGCGCTTCCTCGGCGGTGAGGCGAGCGTTGAGTGGGAGATACGTGGCGCCGAGCAGCCCGGCCGCGAACATCACCTCGAGCGCCGCGGGGTCGTTGAACCCGAAGAAGCCTACGCAGTCACCCTTCCCGACGCCGAGGGCGCGCAGGCCGTGGGCGAGCCGGCGGGTCCGCAGGGCCATCTCCTCGTAGGTGACGGCTCGTCCGTCGAAGACGAGCGCCTCGTTCCCCGGCGTCATGATGATGCGGCGCTCGAGCCACGAGCCGATGCCTTCGTTGTCCATGGTGACTCCTCGTTCTCTTCGAAACTACTCTCGGGCTCGTGTCAGGCAGACGGGGTGTCTGCGCTCAGGTCGTTGTCCTTGCTTTCCTTCGTCGCGACAAGGAAGACGGCGCTGACCACGCACAGTGCGATGACGAACAGCCCGACCGGGACGATCGACTTGCCGGACGACGCAAACAGTGACGCCAGGATGACGGGGGTGAATCCCGCGCCGACGAGCGTGGCCAGCTGGTATCCGAGCGACGCCCCGGTGTAGCGCGCGCGGGTGCCGAACTGCTCGGAGATGAATGCGGCCATCGGCCCGTAGGTGGCCGAGTGGCAGAGGGTGTACCCGACGAATGCGAGCGCGATGAACGGGAACTGTCCCGTGCCCAGCAGCAGGAACAGTGGGTAGACGCTGAGGATCATCGCCGCGAGACCGGCGAGCATGACCGGTCGGCGGCCGATCCGGTCGGACAGCCGCGCCGATCCGAGAACCAGGAAGATCGCACAGAACTGGCAGAAGGAGAACGCCAGCAGCGCGTCGGACCGCGGGGCGCCGCTCGACACGGCGTACGTGATGGCGAAAGTGGTGAACGCGGTCTGCATTCCGAAGCTCGCGATGCAGCTCATCGACGCCACGACGACCGCGCGTGGCCGCTTCAGGATGGTGACGATGGGCGGGGTGGTGTCCTTCTGGGCCGATTCCTTCAGCGCCGCCGTGAACAGCGGGCTCTCCGACACCTTGGACCGGACGAACAGGCCGAGGGCCAGCATGAGCGCCGAGATGAGGAACGGAATGCGCCAGCCCCACGTCAGGAACTGCTCGTCGGGCAGTAGGGACACGGCGGCCAGGGCGAGGGTGCCGAGCAGTGCACCGGTCGGCGCACCCGCGTTGGTGAACGCCGCGGCGAAGCCGCGTTTGCCGGATTCGGCGTGCTCGAGCGACATCAGCGCTGCGCCACCCCATTCGCCGCCGACGGCGAGTCCCTGGCAGACGCGGAGGAGGACGAGAAGCACCGCCGCCCAGGATCCGATCATCTCCGGCGGGGGAATGAGCCCGATCGCGAACGAGGCGATCCCCATGACGGTCATGGAGATCAGCAGCATCGCCTTCCGGCCGACGGTGTCGCCGAAGTGGCCGAAGAGGATTCCGCCCAGCGGGCGTGCGACGTAGCCGGCGGCGAATGTCCCCATCGACGCGATGGTCGCGGCGAGCGGGTCCAGGCCGGCGAAGAACACCGGGCCGAAGACGAGGGACGCCGCGGTGGCGTAGAGCAGGAAGTCGTAGAACTCGATGGTGCTGCCCAGGTAGCTCGACAGGATCACCCTGCGAACTTCCTTCTTGCGTCGGGTGGCCGACATGGTGCCGGCGGTGGCGGTGACCGTCATCGATACTCCTTGGCCGAGCGTGGGACAACAGAGCGGAGCGCATGTGTAGCGCGGATCACAATTAAACATTAATCATTGAAGTTGTCAATGGAAGAGATTGCCAACGCTTCGGGGGTCGTGGTCGCAGACGGCCGCCGGGGCCGCGGCTCGCGTGAATCATTCACGCGGGCAATCGGACCCGTCAGGACCGTGTGAGCCTGCGCCCGATGATCTCCTTCATGATCTCGGTGGTGCCGGCGTAGATCGGCCCGCCGCGGCAGTCGAGGTAGTCCTGCGCGACGTCGTACTCGCGCATGTACCCGTAGCCGCCGTGTAGTTGGACCGCCCGCTGGACGACCCGCTGCTGCAGCTCGGTGATCCACCATTTCGCCATCGTGGCGGTCACTTCGTCGAGCGCGCCGTGCGCGGCGTCGAGGATGCAGCGGTCCGTGAAGCACTGCGCGATCTCGATCTCGGTGGCGAGTTCCGCGAGGTAGAAGCGGTTGGCCTGGAAGTCGGCCACCCTCCGGCCGAACGCCGTGCGGTCGCAGCTGTACGTCAGGGCCTGGTCGAACGTGCGGCGCATCGACGCCATGGACGTGACGGCCACGCTGAGACGCTCCTGAGGCAGATTGTGGCGCAGGTAGCCGAAGCCGGCGTTCGGTTCGCCGAGGACGTTCTCACGGGGGACGAGGACGTCGTCGAACACGAGCTCGGCGGTGTCCTGGGCGCTCAGCCCGACCTTGTGCAGCGGGCCGTTGCGGGTGAATCCGTCCATTCCGGCTTCGACCACCAGCAGGCTCATGCCCTTCTTGCCCGCGGCCGGATCCGTCTTGGCCACGACGATCACGAAGTCGGCGAGCATGCCGTTGCTGATGAAGATCTTGGTCCCGTTCAGGACCAGGTTGTCGCCGTCGACGACGGCGGTCGTGGAGATCGCGGCCAGGTCGCTACCCGCGCCCGGCTCGGTCATGGCGATCGCCCCGATCTTCTCGCCGGTGCACAGGGGTGTCAGGAATCGGTGCTTCTGCTCCTCGTTCGCGAGCGACGCGAGGTAGGGCGTGACGAGGTCGTTGATGCCGGCCAGGCCCATCACGACGGCGGGCGCCCCGACGCGGCAGAGTTCCTCGATGACGATGGCATTGAAACGGAAGTCGTCGGTTCCGCCACCGGCGAATCGCTCCTCGACATTGATCCCGAGGAGCCCGAGCTTGCCTGCCTGACGGTAGACGTCCCGATCGACCTGCCCCGCATCGGCCCATTCGCGAAGGCGTGGGGCGACGTCACGTTCGGCGAATCGGCGCACCGTGTCCCGGAACGCATCGTGATCGGCGTCGAAGATGGTCCGTTCCAGTGCAACCGGAGACATGCAAGGTTCCTTTCGTCGGCAGGCGCGCATTGCACGCCTGCATGCCCGAAAGGAACCTATCTATCAATCATTGATAATGTCAATGATTAGGGACGGTCGCCGACGTCAATACCAGTACTTCCGCCCGCCGACCGCGCGGCCCGTCGTGCCCAGCAGCAGAAGTACGAGGCCGACGACGAGGAGGATGATTCCGATCGTCGTGAGAATCGAGATCCCCGTGACGAGGCCGATGACGAGCAGGATGAGTCCGAGAACGATCACGGTCTTCCCTCTTTCGGTTGACTGCTTGGAACTACTGACTCGGTTGCGGCACTTCACAATCGATCTTCGGGTTGACACCCGCATAGTTGAGCGGCCCGGCGATCACGGTGACGGCGATCGTTCCCGCGCTGGCGCAATCGGCCTGCGCGTCCTTGAAATAGCCGCGCTGGAACACGGCGATGGCGCCGATGATCAGCCAGATGATCACGATCAGCGACAGGAGCCGTCCGATACGCATTTCCGACCTCCCGTGTGGGCACCGGCACCGGGCCGGTGAACCTGTCGTACCCGAACGCTATGTCGCCGACGTGTCGGTCGGCTTCGCGTGTGCTCCATGGGTATTCGTGGAGCTCGTGCCGTCGGTCCGGGCGTTGGCCGGTCCGACGTCGGTGGTGCGGGCGTCCGCGGCCCTGGCGTCGGTGGTGCGGGCGTCGGTGGTGCGGGCGTCGTTCGAGGCGGCACCCGTCGCCTTGACCTCGGGATCGAGCTCGTCCGCCCTCTTCCACTCCTGCTTCAGGTCGTCACGAGACGTGGTCGCCGTGTTCTGGTGAGTCTGCGCATCGACCTGTAGTCGCTTGGCCTCGGCGGCCTTCGCCTCCGCCTCCGCCTGGGCCTTCCGTGCATTGGCCGCAGTCTCCTCCGCCAGCGCTTCGCGCTTCTCGACGACGGACGTCTGCTCCTGCGCCTTCGCGCGGATGCTGTCGGCCTCCCGGTGGCGGCGCTCGTTGCGCTTGCGTGACGCCGCAATGAGCAGCGCGGCCACGGCGAGTACGACGACGATCGCGACGATGATCCAGATGATGGTCATGGTGTCCATTGGCTACTCCCAGCAGTCGTGTTGTTAAAGTACCCAGCCCGCAAACCCGGCAAACAGACCGTGAGCCAATCGCAATCAACGGGCAGGTAGGTCCAGCAGCCGGAGTACTGGAACAGCCCGGCATTCCACTACCGTGAACCGCATGAGCGAGTTGCTGGAACGCGACGGCGTGCGCGGACGTCTCCACCGCCCCGCGGGAGACGCGTCGGCCGGGCTGGTCCTGACGCACGGGGCGGGAAGTGACTGCGACACAAAGCTGTTGCGGGCCGTGACCGAGGGGTTCGTGCAGCGGGGGGTGGCGGTCCTGCGGTTCGACCTCCCGTTCCGGCAGCGCCGCGCGTCGGGTCCGCCACACCCGTCGAAGGCGGCGGAGGACCGGGAGGGCATCGCGGCCGCGGTGGCCGTGATGCGGGAGTTGGTGCCGGCGCCGGTGTGGGCGGGCGGGCACTCGTACGGCGGGCGTCAGGCGTCCATGCTCGCCTCGGAGCGTCCGGGTCTCGTCGACGCCCTGCTCTTGCTGTCGTACCCGCTGCATCCACCGGCCAAGCCGGAGAAGCTCCGCACCGAGCACCTGCCCGGCCTCCGCACCCCGGCCGTGGTGGTGCACGGGTCGAAGGACCCGTTCGCGACCCCCGACGAAATGCGGTCGGCACTCGCACTGATCCCCGCTCCGACGACGCTCGTCGAACTCGAGGGCGCCCGGCACGATCTGGCCCCGGACAGGTTCCCGGTGGTCGAACGCACGGTCGCGGCCATGCTGGACCTTCTCTAGGGCGGCCGAGAGCGTCCGCCCGTGGTCGGTATGTTCGGTGGATGAGCAACGAGCAGTCGGACGCGCCCCATTGGTTCACCACGGCAGTGGCGGCCCCGGTCGACATCGGCCGGGTGGACGTCGCCGGTGCGGAGGTCCACTACCGCGCGTGGGGCCCGACGGGCACTCCCGGGCTCGTGCTCGTCCACGGCGGTGCCGCCCACAGCCGGTGGTGGGATCATGTGGCACCCATGCTGGCCACGGGCCGCCGCGTTGTCGCACTCGACCTGACCGGGCACGGAGACAGCGACCGCCGCCAGGAGTACGGACTGGAACGGTGGGCGGAGGAAGCCCTCGCCGTCGCCAAACCGGCGGGCATCTCGGGGGCGCCCGTGCTGGTCGGGCACAGCATGGGTGGAATGGTGTCGTACGTGGCCGCGCAACTGTTCGGCGAGGACCTGGCCGGTGTCCAGCTGATCGATTCGCCCGTCCTCGCGCGCACGCCGGAAGAGGAAGAAGCGCGGAAGCAGCGGGCCTTCGGTCCGAAGAAGGTCTACCCGTCCCGGGGGGTGGCGCTGGAGCGGTTCCGGTTCGTCCCGCCGCAGGACACCGCGGTGCCCGCCGTCCTGCGCCACGTCGCGGAGACCTCGATGGAGGAGGTGGACGGCGGGTGGTCGTGGAAGTTCGATTCCTCGTTCTTCTCCCGCGAGGGCAGCGGCCATCTGGGCGCGTCCGACCCGCGCTGCCGCCTCGCCTACTTCCGCGCCGAGAACGGCATCGTCACCGACGCCATGATGGACAGCATGCGCAGCCGATTCGGGCCGACCGCGATGGTCGTCGAGATCCCCGATGCCGGACACCACGTGATGATCGATCAGCCGCTCGCGCTGGTCGTCGGTATCCGGACGGTGCTCGCATCGTGGGACGTGGAGGATTCCGTGGCCGGGATGCCGCGCTGAATCAACTGACTCATTCGCCGGACCGCACGGCGGCGACGAACTGCTCGATCAGCGCCGCATCCTTCACCCCGCGGGACGATTCGACGCCGCTCGACACGTCGACACCCCACGCGCCGGTCGCGTCGACGGCGGCCCGCACGTTGCCCGGATGAAGCCCGCCGGCGAGGATCCATTGGCCGTCGGGCCTGCTCTGGTTCGCCCAGTCCCAGGGCACGCCTGCCCCGGCGGTGGCCCCGTCGACGAGGATGCGGTCTGCTCCGAAATCGCCCGAGGTGTCACCGGCGACGACGGCACGGATCACGCCGAGGCCCGCCTCCCGCAACCGGGTGACGTCGTCGGCGGAGGTCAGGTCGTGCACCTGGACGGTGCCGAGACCTGCCGCGGCGGCGATCTCGATCACCTCCGGAACGGGACTCCCCTTGAACACGCCCACCGCGACCGTGTGACCGGTGACCCGGCGGACCAGCGGTGCGGCTTCCTCGGCGGAGATCCGGCGGACGCTGTCGGCGAACACGAAACCCACGGCGTCCACGCCGAGGCGCACGGCCAGATCGACGGAGGCCTCGTCACGCAGGCCGCACACCTTGATGAATGTCACCCCCGCAATTTTACCGGTCGCTCCGAGTCGCCGACGCGGTGCGGGTTCGCGCTCTAGGCTTCGGAACGTGGAATGGCTCAGCGACGTCAGCGTGATCTCAGGGCCTCTGCCCTGGATCCTCACGGGGATCGGCGCGCTCGGCGGCGTGTGGTTGCTCGCCGCCCGCGCCCCCTGGTACCGCACGAAAGCTGTTCCGATCTGCCTGGCCGTGTCGGTGGTCGTCACCGTCGTCCTGTACGTGATGGTCGAAAAGGTTCTCCGGCCGTTCCCCGACCCCATCGAGATGTCCATCTACGTGTGGATCGGTCTGGGGCTCTTCGCGATCATCCTGCTCGTGCCGCGGATCCGTGCGGGCCGGACAGTGACAGCCGCCGTCGGGTCGGTTCTCGCGGTCCTCGCCGTGCTTCTCGCGTCCGCGACGCAGATCAATTGGGTGTTCGACGCCTATCCCACGGTGGGCACGGCATTCGGGGCGGAGCCGTTCGACCGCGTCCAGATGAACGACCTCGGCAGCTCCACCGAGAACGTCGTGACGGGAACGCCGCTCGACGCGTCGTGGACGGCCCCGCCCGGGATGCCCAGCGAGGGACGGGTGCTGACGGCGGCCGTTCCCGGGACGGCGTCGGGGTTCGCCGCCCGCGACGCCGAGATCTACCTGCCGCCCGCCTACTTCGCCAACCCGCGCCCGCTGCTGCCCGTGCTCGTGATGCTGGCCGGCCAGCCCGGCTCGCCGGAGGACTGGTTCGCCGGAGGCAAGCTCGCCACCACGATGAACGAGTTCGCCGCGAAACACGATGGACTGGCCCCGATCGTGGTGGTGGCGGACGGCACCGGTTCGCAGATCGCGAACCCCCTGTGCACCGATTCGAAGCTGGGCAACGTGGCCACGTATCTGGCGAAGGACGTTCCGTCGTGGGTGAAGTCGAACCTGCAGGTGAACCCGGACCCCAAGGCGTGGGCCATCGGCGGCCTGTCCTACGGCGGCACCTGTTCGCTGCAGATGGCCACGAACTATCCCGACGTGTATCCGACGTTCCTCGACATCTCGGGTCAGGAGGCGCCCACGCTCGGCGACCACCAGCGCACCCTCGACGACGGCTTCGGCGGTGACGAGGCGGCGTTCAAGAGGGTCAACCCGCTCGACCTGATGGCGGCGAACAAATACCCGGACTCGGCCGGGGTCTTCGTGATCGGCAGCGACGACGATGCCTACAAGCCGGGAGCGCAGAAGGTCTATCAGGCCGCGAAGAACGCCGGAATGGACGTGCAGTACGTGGAAGTGCCTGGCGGGCACAGCTTCGCGGTGTGGTCGGCGGGACTGGAGAAGGAAATGCCCTGGCTGGCACAGCGGTTGGGGCTGATCGGTTCGTAGGCACCCGCCACGGCCGGAGAGGGGCGACATGACGGCGGCAGCGCGCGTACTGCGGGTGGGTTCGGCCCTGCCCGACCCGCCGTTCGAGTTCCGGGACGGCGAGGCGCCTGCGGGTTTCGACGTTGAGTTCACCCGGGCGCTCGCGCAGGAACTCGGCCTCGACTGGTCGCTCGTCCCGTACCGCGGCACCGACTTCAACGGCATCTTCGACGCACTGGCGGACGGCGAATTCGACTGCATAGCCTCGGGAACCACCGTGACGCCGGAGCGGCGGACGCGTGCCGATTTCTGTGCCCCGTACCTCGTGTCGGGTCAGTCCCTGGCCGTCGACACGTCCCGGCATCCGGGCGTGCGCGGGGTCGACGACCTGCGCGGCCTGACCGTCGGTGTCCAGCACGGCAACACCAGTCAGCCGATCGTCGATCGCCTGGTCGCGGAGGGCCGCGTGGGCGCGATCCGGGTGTACGCGTACGACCGGATCGGACAGGCCCTCGACGACCTGTCCTCGGGCGGGTGCGACGCCGTCATGAAACTCGCGCCGGTCCTCACCTGGCTGGTCCGGGACCGCCCGCACGTCGAGGTGGTCGAACGGGGGATCTCCCGGGAGGAGATCGCCGTCGCCGTCCGCACCGGTGATCGCGCGCTGCGTGACCGCATCGAGTCGGCGCAGCGCGCCCTGGCCGCGGACGGCACCCTCGACCGGCTGCGGTCGAAGTGGCTCGGGATCGGTGGAACGGACGGTGGCTCGTCATGACACCTGTCGAATAATAGGAACGTGTTCTATATTTGCGGCAACCCTTTGTCTCTCGGCGACTGGAGTGCCCGGCATGTATGAGTGGTCAGATACCGACCTGATGTTCCGCGACGCGATCCGCGGCTTCATCGACAAGGAGATTCGACCGCACGTCGACAAGCTGGAGACCGGCGAGCTGCCTCCGTTCGACATCATCCGCAAGCTCTTCGCCACCTTCGGCCTGGACGAGATGGCCCGGGAGGCGCTCACGAAGTCCCTGGACCGCGAACGCAGCGGCGACGCGGCAGCCGGCGCGAAGGAGGAGAAATCCGGCGGCCTCGGCGGCGCGGGCAGCATGGGCGTCATCATGAACGCCGAACTGGCGGGCGTCAGCCTCGGGCTCGTCGCCTCGCTCGGGGTGAGCCTCGGGCTGGCGGCGGGCACCATCCGCAGTCGCGGGACGCTGGCGCAGAAGGAGCGCTGGCTGCCCGGTCTGGTCACGTTCGAGAAGGTCGGAGCGTGGGCGATCACCGAGCCCGACTCCGGCTCGGACGCGTTCGGCGGCATGAAGTCCTACGTCCGCCGCGACGGCGACGACTACATCCTCAACGGGCAGAAGACGTTCATCACCAACGGTCCCTACGCCGACGTCATCGTCGTCTACGCGAAACTCGACGAGGGGGACTCGTCCGTCGACCGCCGCGACCGGAAGGTCCTCGCCTTCGTCCTCGACGCGGGCATGGAGGGGCTCACCCAGGGGGCGCCGTTCAAGAAGATGGGCATGAACTCCTCGCCCACCGGGGAACTGTTCTTCGACAACGTGCACCTCACCCGCGACCGTCTGCTCGGCGAGACGGAGGACGGCGGCAAGTCGGACGGCAAGTCCAGCGCGAAGGAGAACTTCGCGGCCGAACGGATCGGTATCGCATCGCTGTCACTCGGCATCATCAACGAGTGCCACCGACTCTGCGTCGACTACGCCAAGTCCCGCAAGCTGTGGGGCAAGGAGATCGCCCAGTTCCAGCTCGTCCAGCTCAAGCTCGCCGAGATGGAGATCGCGCGCATCAACGTGCAGAACATGGTCTTCAACGCCATCGAGCGCACGGCGGCGGGGGATCGGGTGAGTCTCGCGGAGGCGTCGGCGATGAAGCTCTACTCCTCGCGGGCCGCCACCGAGGTGGCGATGGAGGCGGTGCAGCTGTTCGGCGGCAATGGCTACATGGCCGAGTACCGGGTCGAGCAGCTCGCGCGCGATGCGAAGTCGCTGATGATCTACGCCGGCAGCAACGAGATCCAGGTGACGCACATCGCGAAGGGCCTGCTGGCGATGTGAGGTCCGCCCCGGGAACAATTGTCGTACGGCGTACGTTAGTGGGGGGTCGTCAACGAAAGGACACCACCGTGAAGGTCACCGCGAGCGCACTGTCGCTGAACGTCGCAGACCCCGTCGCGTCGGCCGAATTCGCCAAGTCCCACCTGGGCTTCGTCGAGGAGATGGCCGCCGAGGGCTTCGTGTCGCTGAAGCGTGCGGACGTCGGCTTCAATCTGGTCTTCCTGAAGACCGGACTGGAGACGTTCAAACCCGCGCGGATCGCCGGTGACGCCGGCCAGGGGCTGCTGATCGCACTCGTCGTCGACGGCATCGACGGCGAATACGAGCGACTGCAGGCGGAGGGCGTCCCGATCGTGACGCCCATCGAAACCGAGCCGTGGGGCGAACGCTACTTCCAGATGAGCGACCCGAACGGGGTGATCATCCAGTTGGTCGAATGGGTGTAGCGGTCACACCGCAGCGAGAAACGGCTCGACGGCCGCGAGCACCTCGGTGCTCGCGGCCACCGCCGTCGAATGGTCGAAACCGGGCAGGATCGTCAGCGACGCACCGGGAATCAGCGCCGCCACCCGCCGGGTGTCGCCGATCCGCTCGGCATCGTTCGAGCCGACGAACAGCAGGGTGGGGACGGCGATCCGGCGCAGGACGTCGTCGTCGACTCCCGGCTCCACACCGGAACGCCGCATGTACGCGGCGAGCGCCTTCGCGTCGTTCGCCATGAACGCCGCCCGCGTCCCGGCGTCGATCGGCCACCCGCGCCGGGCATTCCACTGCCCCAGGAACGCCTCCATACCGTCCCGCTCGAGGACGTCGATGCAGCCCGGGAAGAACAGCCGGTCGAACGCGCCTGCCTGCGGGAGGCTGCTGCCACCGCCGACGATCAGGCTCTCCAGACGTTCGGGCACGCCGACCGCCAACGCCAGCGCGACCCGGCCGCCGAGCGAATACCCCAGCACGTGCGCGCTGGGAAGCTCCAGGTGGTCGAGGACCGCCAGGACGTCGCCGCTGAGCAGATCCATCGCGTACGCGTCCTCGTCGTGCGGCTTGTCGCTGCGCCCGTGGCCCCGCAGATCGACCAGGATCAGCCGGTACCGATCACGCAGCGCGGCGACGTAACCGAATCCGCGCCAGATCGCGTGGGAGAGAGCCGTGCCGTGGACGAGGACGAGCGGTTCCCCGTCGCCGACGGTCTGGTACGCGATCCGGACGCCGTCGACGGGATTGGTAGCGTGCTGCACCCGCCCAGTCTGCAGCACGCGCGTCGCGGCCGACTCGCGGACTGCACTCGGGCGCACAGGCCGGGGGCGATACTGGTGGCATGCCGATTCCCCCGAACCCCGCGCTCGACCCCGAGGAACTGCTGGCCGTGGCGATCGCCGAGGCGGAACTCGGCAAACGTGAGGGCGGAATCCCGATCGGGGCCGCGCTGTTCGCCGGCGACGGAACCCTGCTGGGCCGCGGCCGCAACCGGCGGGTCCAGCACGGCGACCCGTCCGTCCACGGCGAGACGGACGCGTTCCGCGCCGCCGGGCGCCAGCGTGACTACCGCTCGACGATCATGGTGAGCACTCTGTCGCCGTGCTGGTACTGCAGCGGACTGGTCCGGCAGTTCAACATCGGCGCGATCGTCGTGGGGGAGAGCGTCACGTTCACCGGCGGTCACGAATGGCTCCGCGAGAACGGCGTCGACGTCACCGTCCTGCGCGATCAGCACTGCATCGACCTCATGGCCGAATTCATCGAGCGCAGGCCCGCACTGTGGCACGAAGACATCGGCGTCGCCGAATAGCTCTCGCCCGTGCGCCTTTGTGGTAGCCGGGACTACCCGAAAGGCGCACAGGGCCGGAGGCCCTCTCCCGTCATTTCCAGCCACCGGGTGACACCGATGTCGTGGAGGAACTGCCGGTCGTGGCTGACCACGATCAGTGCACCGCGGTAACTGCGCAGCGCCTGCGTGAGGTGCGCGAGGCTCGGCAGGTCGAGGTTGTTCGTCGGCTCGTCCATCAGCAGCAGTCGCGGGGCGGGTTCGGCCAGCAGGATGGTCGCGAGGGCGGCCCGCAACCGTTCCCCGCCCGACAACGCCGACGCGAGAACATCGGAATCGTTGCCCCGGAACAGGAACCGGGCCAGCTGGGCGCGGATCTGTTCCTGCGACGCGTGCGGCGCTGCCGCGGCCACGTTCTCGGCGACCGTCAGCGACTCGTCGAACACGTCGAGTCGCTGCGGCAGGGCCTTGAACGGCACCCGCGGTCCCGCTGCCACGACGGCGTCGAGCAGGGTCGTCTTCCCGACGCCGTTGCGTCCGACGAGCGCGATCCGCTCGGGGCCGACCACGTCCAGCGACACCTGCTGTCCGCTGCGCAGGCTCAGGTCCCGGACGGAGACCACCTCCTGACCCGAGTACACCTCCGTGTCGGGCAGGTCGATGCGCACCTCGCGGTCGTCCCGCAGGGCACTCTCCGCTTCCGTCAGCGAATCCCGCGCCTCGTCGACCTTCGCGATGTGATTGTTCCGCAGCTTTCCCGCCGACTCCTGCGCCTGCCGCTTCCGCAGTCCCATCACGATCTTCGGCTCGCGTTTGTTCTCGAACATCTTCTGCCCGTACCGCTTACGACGGTCGATCTTGATGCGGGCCTCGACGAGTTCCCGCTTCTGCTTCTGCACGTCGCTGCGGGCGTCGCGCACCGCGGCCCGGGCGGCCGCCTGCTCCGCCTCGACGATCTCCCGGTACGCGCTGAAGTTCCCGCCGAACATGCGGATCTCGCCGGCGCGCAGTTCCGCGATGGACGTCATGAGGTCGAGCAGGGCACGGTCGTGGCTGACCACCAGCAGCGTGCCCGGAAACTGTTGCACCACCTCGTAGAGCTTGCTGCGGGACGCGCCGTCGAGGTTGTTGGTGGGCTCGTCGAGTAGTAGCACCTCCGGTTCCCTCAGCAGTTGCGCGGTGAGACCGAGCAGCACGGTCTCGCCACCGGACWGGGTGCCGACGGTGCGGTCGAGGTCGGACGTGCTGCCGAGCACCCGCTCGAGACCGAGCCGGTGCAGGGTCGACACGGCCCGCTCCTCGATGTCCCAGCGGCCGGTCGCGGCATCGAAATCCTCGGGCGTGCCGTCGCCGGACTCGATGCGGTGCAACGCCGCCCGAAGATCGTCGATGCCGAGGATCCGGTCGATCTTCAGCGTGGGGTCGAGCGTGATGTCCTGCGGCAGGTACGCCACCTCGCCCTGTGCCGTCACCGACCCGCGGTCGGGACGCAGGCGCCCGGCGATCAGCCGGAGCAGCGTGGATTTTCCGGAACCGTTGAGACCGACCAGGCCGGTGCGTCCGGGGCCGAAGACGGCGTCGAGGCCGTCGAAGACAGGCTCGCCGTCGGGCCAGGTGAACGTGAGGTCGGACAGGGACAGATATGACTGGGCCATGGGGTACTCCCGAGGTGTGTGCGGATGAAGACTCGCGTGACTACCTCGTCAGGAGCAATGGACCGTTCCCCTCTGTCTGACGCGCCCGGTGCGCATCGGTGACGTTCACGATAGGACGCCACCGATACCCGTGCAATCGAATTAAATCTGGGGACCTTCGGCGCGGAGGTCGTCCACCTTCGCCATGGCTTCACGGAGTTCGGTGAGCCACTGTTCGCTGTGCTGGCCCGCCAGGCGCACCGTCCACATCAGGGCGTCCGACCGCGACCGCGCCACACCGGCGTCGACCAGCGTGTCGAGAACCTTGCGTTCGGGCTGGCGGAGCCGGGTCATCACCGGAACCGCGAGGTGGGTGAACAGCGTCTTGTGGCCGTCGAGGCTGACGCCCCACGCGACCTTGCGTCCGTAGCGCCGTTCGGCCTCGTCGGCGATGCGCATTCGATCGCCCCGGGTGGTTTCGCGGAACCGGGAAATGCGTCCGTCGATCGCGGCCTCCGAACCGGAGTCGGCGGACTCGACGGGCGGCAATTCGCCGACCACCACGATCTCCTCGCGGTCGACCTCGACGGTCGCGGGGCCGGTGAACCAGTCGTCGGGAAGGCGGCCGGCGAACCACTCGGCCGCGTCGCTCGCGTCGGGGACGTCCGCCTGCTGCCATCCACCGGGGCGGCCGAAGCGGCGGGAGCCCGGACCTTGTGCGTTTCTCATGGCGTCCTCCTGGGAGCCGGGTGCCACGATCACCGTGATGCAGCACTGATTACATAATTACACCGATTATTCGAAGCGCGCCACCACGTCAGGCATGATCGAGTCCGTGCGCACCTCAACCGTTCGTCACAGCCCCATCCGTCCCACCCCCACCCGGAAGGCCACCGCCGGAATCGCCGTCCTCGCGATGGTGCTCTCCGCCTGCGGACTCTTCGGACCGGACCAGCCCGACACCGTGTCGCAGCAGTTCGCCGACGCCCTGAACAGCGACGACGTGCAGGCTGCCGCCGCGCTCACCACCGACCCGGCCGCCGCCACCGCCGCGATCACGGCCATGTACGACGGGCTCGGGAACCGGGACGGCACGTACACCCGCACCGACGTGCAGGAGTCGGGCGACAACGGCGGAACGTTCAGGATGGACGTGTCCTGGCCGTTCGCCCCGGGGCAGGAATGGAAGTACAGCACCACCGGCAACGCCACCAAGGAAGGCGACGACTGGAAGATCGTCTGGGACCCGGCCGTGCTCGCACCCGGACTCACCGACGACACCACCGTCCGGTACACCACCACGACGGGAACACCGCCGAAGGTCCTCGCCGCGGATGGCGCGCCGATCCTCGAGCAACAGGTCGTCACGCTGGTCAACCTCGACCAGGGCGCCGACACGGTGGCGGTTGCGTCGTTGCTGTCGCCCATCGCACCGACCATCACCGCGGCCACGCTCCAGCAGGATCTGGCAGGCGCCCAGGGCAAGCCGGTCACGGCCATCTCGCTGCGGGCCGAGGACCTGGCGCCGATCGAACCGCAATTGCGGCAACTCGCCGGAGTCACGCTCGCCCCGCAGACCAGGTTGCTCAGCACGGACAAGGCGCTGGCCTCGCCCACCCTGGCCGGGCTCGGCGACCTGTGGCAGCAGGGGCAGGACGCGTCCGCGGGCTGGGCAGTGCAACTGGTCGGTCAGGACGGTTCGGCGAAGACCGTCGCCGGCGAGCAGGGCCCCGACGCCCCCGACATCGCGACGACCCTCGACCTCCCGATGCAGATGGCCGCCGAGCGGGCGCTCGCCGACGTGCCGCAGCAGGCCGCGATCGTCGCCCTGCGACCCTCCACGGGTGAGGTGCTCGCGGTCGCGCAGAACGCCCCCGCCGACGCGCTCGGCCCGATCGCGCTCACCGGCCTCTACCCGCCGGGATCGACGTTCAAGACGGTGACGACGTCCGCCGCGCTGCAGGCCGGTGCCGCCACCCCGGACACCGTCCTGCCCTGCCCCGGCACCGAGAACATCGAGGGCAGGCAGATCCCCAACGACGACGAATTCGACCTCGGCGCGGTCCCGTTGCACACCGCGTTCGCCCGGTCCTGCAACACCACCATGGGACGGCTGGCGGTCGGGTTGCCGCCCGACGCCCTGCAGAAGGCTGCGCTGCAGTTCGGGCTCGGCGTCGACTACGTCACGCCCGGACTGACCACCGTCACCGGCAACGTGCCGATCGCCGACAGTCCCGCCGCCCGGGTCGAGTCCGCGATCGGACAGGGGCAGGTCACTGCGTCGCCGTTCGGCATGGCTATGGTGGCCGCATCGATCGCGGACGGTTCCACGCCGGCGCCGATGATCGTGCGGGGACAACCCGGGACCGCCGACACGACGGCGCCCGCCGTGCCCGCGAACGTCACCGCCGACCTCCGGACGATGATGCGCGAAACTGTGACGGGAGGTACCGCTACTGCGCTGCAGGACATTCCGGGGCTGCTCGGAAAAACTGGCACGGCCGAGTCCGGAAGTGGTCCCGCTCACGGCTGGTTCGTCGGAATCAAGGACGACCTAGCATTTGCCGTCTTTATTGCAACAGGTGACAGTTCGGCCCCTGCTGTGCAGGCTGCGGGGCGTTTTCTTCGATAAACCCGTTCACGCGTTGCTGTTCGGGGATAAGTTGTGGCTCAACCGTAACTCCTTCGTAGGCAAATGGTGCTTGTTACGCATGTGACTGAAAGCAAGATGGTGGACATGGGGAATGGACGATCGCTTGGCCGCCGCAACAGATACGTGATCGCCCTGACGTCGGCTGTCGTTCTGGCGGTAATTCTGGCGTCGTGCGTGCTGTCGAAAGAGGAGGCGACCGCGCAGTCGGTCGTCGACGACTTCGTCAACGCACTGAACGAGGGCGATGCCGCTGCCGCTGCAGCGCAGACCTCCTATCCCAACGCCGCGGAGACGGCGATTCAGCAGATGTTCGACGGCCTCCATCCCGAGGACGCCAAGTTCGACGTGACCCAGTTCATGGATCTCGGCTCGGATTCCGGCTTCTTCACCGTCGGTGCCGCTTGGCATTTCGGTGAAGGCAAGGATTGGAGCTACCAGGTTCAGGGTGGCGTGCGGAACCTGTCCGTCGGCTGGCGCATCTCCTGGGATCCGTCGATCCTCGCGCCCGACATGGGCAACGGGCGCGTCGTCCGCTACGACCGGACGGACGCCGCACCGCCGCGCGTCTTCGACGCCGTCGGCGGGCTGCTCATGAACGAGCAGACCATCAACTCGGTCACCCTCGATCCCGCGACGATGCCCGATCCCGTCGCGACCACCCGGCGTCTGGCGGAGGTCCTCGAGCCGGTGGCTCCCCTCGTGACGGCCGACTCGATGATGGCGGAGATGGCCGAGAAGCCCGGCCAGCAGGTCACCGCCGTGCTGTTGCGCGACCAGGACTGGCAATTCCTCGAGGAGGACCTCGCGATCCCCGGCGTCGTCACCATCAAGACGCCGAAGCTCATCACGTCGGATCGGCGCATCACGACACCGTTGCTGGATCCGCTGCGCAAGGTGTGGCAGGCCAACCGGGACGCGACGGCCGGCTGGGCCGTCCACCTCGTCGACCCCGACGGCACGCTCATTCCGCAGGCCGGTTTCCAGGGCCCGCCCGGGCCGGACATCGTCGCGACGGTGGACTCCCACCTGCAACTGGCAGCAGAGGAAGCCGTGGTCAGCGTCGGAACCCCCGCGGCGATCGTCGCGATCCAGCCGTCCTCCGGCGCCGTGCTCGCCGCCGCGCAGAACAACCAGGCGATGGAGCAGGGGCCGATCGCGTTCCAGGGTCTCTACCCCGCCGGATCGAACCTCGATCTCGTGAAGAGGGCCGCTGGACTGCAGAAGGGCGTCGACCCGTCCTCGCTGTCGATCGAGGACATCGAGAAGGCGGGCAATCAGCTCGGGCTCGGCATGAACTACAACATCCCGGGCCTCGACCATCAGACCGCCGTCTTCACCGCCGACCAGTCGGGCATGAACCAGGTGATGAACCGCAAGGACAGCGACCTGCCCGCCGTCACGCCGTTCGGGATGGCCATGCTGGCCGCGTCGATCGCACGGGGCAGCGCGCCGGCGCCGATGATCGTCCAGGGACAGCCGGGCACCACCGACGTGGCCGCTCAGCCGCTTCCGGCGAACATCAACGACCAGTTGCGGGGCATGATGCGCGACAACGTGGTGCGGGGCGGTGCGTCGTACCTCAACGGCTACCCGGACCTCATGGGCATGAATGGTGCGAGCGGCGACGACCGCTGGTTCTACGGCTCACGCGGCGACCTGGCCTTCGCGGTCTTCGTCGCCGACGCCGACGGTGGCGACCGCGCGGTGAAGATGACCGACATGCTCTTCCGTGAAATGGCGAAGCCGGCGAACTGACAACGACGGGGACCGTCCGCGCTGAGGGGCGGACCGTCCGCGCTGAGGGAGTAAGTGAGCAAGGGTAAGTTTCTACCTTGTGTCCCTGCTTGATATCGGTCTTCTCGTCGTAGCGGGGTTCTTCGCGGGACTGGTCGGGTTCGTGACCGGCCTGGCGTCCATCGTGTCGTATCCCGCACTCCTCGCCGTCGGTCTGCCGCCCGTGACCGCCAACGTCACCAACACGGTCGCGATGGTGGCGGTCGGCGTCGGCGCGCTGTCCAACTCCACGCGGGAGGTCGCCGACACCGGTCCCAAGCTGTGGCGGTGGGCGCTGTACTCGGCGGCGGGCGGCCTGGTCGGCGCGGGAATCCTGCTGTTGGCGCCCGCGGGGTCGTTCGAGGCGATCGTCCCGTTCATGGTCGCGTTCGCCGCGCTGGCACTGCTGCTGCAACCCCGGCTGCGGGCGCTGGCCGGCGGGCGGGACATGCCCCGCACCTATTCGGTGTCGCTGTTCGTCGTCGCCATCTACGGCGGGTACTTCGGTGCGGGTGCCGGTGTCATCTTCCTGGCGATCGCCCTGATCCTCACCTCGGAGAAGATCTGGCGCGCGACCATTCTGAAGAGCTTTCTCCTCGGCGTCGCGAACCTCGTCGCCGCGATCGGGTTCGCGGCCTTCGGCCCCGTCCACTGGGGCGCCGCCGCCGCGATGGCGATCGGCGCCCTGGCCGGTGGATGGTGCGGCCCACCCGTGGTCAGGCGGATACCGCCGTCCGTCCTCCGCGTCGTCATCGCGATGGCGGGATTCGGTTTGGCCGTGTGGTTGTGGGTGCGCTGAGACCGTTTCTCAGCGCAGCGGGTGTTAGTGCACGCCCTTCATCAGACGCTTGATCCACGGTGCCCCGATAGCGAGGAGCACACCCACGGCGATCGAGCCGAGCCCGACCGCGGTGAAGTACGGGACCTCGTTGTTCTCGTCGTAGTACTTGGCCAGCGTGCCCGCCATCGCGGTGCCCAGGGCGACGGACAGGAAGAACAACGCCACCATCTGGGTGTGGAACGCCTCGGGTGCCAGCTTGGTCGACAGCGACAGTCCCACCGGCGACAGCAGCAGTTCCGCGAACGTGAACAGCAGCAGGATGCCGGCCAGACCCAGCAGCGGTGCGCTGTTGGCGCCGCCACCCGACATCGGGATGAACGCCAGGAACGCGAGACCCATGATGATCGTGCCTGCCGCGAACTTGATCGGCGACGACGGCTGACGGGGGCCGAGTTTCGTCCACGCGGCAGCGAAGACACCCGCGAAGATGATGATGAAGACCGGGTTGATGGACTGCACCCACGACGGCGGGAAGTCCCAGCCGAACAGGTTGCGGTCGAGTCGTTTGTCGGAGTAGACCGCAACCGTGGTGAACTGCTGCTGGAACAGCGACCAGAACACCGCGCTGGCGATGAACATCGGGATGAACGCGTAGACGCGGCTGCGCTCGACGGCCGTGATGCGGCGACTCGACAACATGATCGCGAAGTAGCCGATCGCCGCAACGATGGTGAGGCCGACCACGATGTCCGACATGTTGGCCGCGGTGATCACCCCGGTCAGGGACAGGGCCGCAATCACCACGATCGCGGCGGCGCCGATCGCGATCCACTTGGGCCGCTGGGCGCGGGGAAGGGGATTGGGCGGTTCCGCCCCGATGCCCCGGAGGCGCTTGCGGCCGAGTGTGTACTGGATCAATCCGAGCGCCATACCGATCGCGGCGAGCGCGAAGCCGGCATGGAAGCCGATGGCGTCCTGGGCCCAGCCCGTCAGCAGTGGGCCGACGAGCGCGCCGATGTTGATGCCCATGTAGAAGATGGAGAATCCCGCGTCGCGGCGCTCGTCGTGCTCGTCGTACAGATCGCCGACCAGGGAGGTGGCGTTGGCCTTGAGCCCACCGCTGCCGAACGCGACACAGACCAGACCGATGCCCACACCCCACAGGCCGGGGAACACCGCCAGGGCGATGTGGCCGAGCATGACGAGGATGGCGCTGTAGAACAGGGTTCGCTCGGAGCCGAGGAGCCGGTCGGCGATCCACGCGCCGAGAATGGTCGACAGATACACCGTGCCGCCGTAGGCGCCGACGATGCTGGTCGCGGACGATTCGGCGATTCCGAGGCCACCTTCGGAGGCCGAATAGTAGAGGTAATAGATCAGGATGCCCTGCATCCCGTAGAAGGAGAATCGCTCCCACATCTCGACGCCGAACAGGTTCGCGAGGGCGAACGGCTGGCCGAAGAAACCGCGGTCGGACCGCCGCTCGTCCCGGGCCGGATCGATGGTGTCACTCATGGGAAAACTGTCTCACCTCGAGCGGAAGTTCGTGTGCCGTCGGGGCGGATTCGCCGGTATCAGGTGGTGGCGCGGGCCTTCGTCACGATCTTCGCGACTGCGCGCCAGCCGAGGAGGAACACAGCGAGAACCGTGCCCGCCACGATGATGAAACTGAACACCGTTCCCTGGCCGCTCACCACGCGTAACAGCATGCCCACCACGAGCGTCGACAGCCACACCACGATGCCCGTCGGGACGATGAGGAACGCGTCGAACTTGTCGCGGTAGAGCGCGACGGTCGCGAGCCAGCCGACGGCCAGACCGGACAGGAATGGCCAGGCCGTGGTCGCCAGGCCCGTCAGGGCATTGGCTTCGTCGTGACTGCGGCGGCCGATGGCGCAGAACACGATGACGAGGACGACGTCCAGGGCGAGCGCGGGGAGGTACTTCTTCACACGGCCAGCCTAGAGGTGGTGTCGACGCGGCGTTCCGCCCGATCGGTTCAGCGACCCGGCCCGTGAGTGGCAAAGCGTGTCCGGGGACGCTTTCTCACTCACGTGGGGGGAGGCAGGCGCGCGCGGCGGCGAGCACGGTGGCCCCGGCCGCGTCGAGCGGCTCGGTGCTGCGGAGCGCCCGGGCGAGCACGAACGCGCCCTCCAGGCTGGTGACGAACCCCAGGATCAGGCGCCTCGCATCGGCCTCGCCGAACCCGCGGGCCCGCAGCAGCGCGCTGCCGGAGTCGATCCAGCTCGTGAACACGTCCGCCGTAGCGACGCGGAGCACCTCGTTGGTGCTCGCGACCTCGAGTGCGACCGTGGCGATGGGGCAGGCGTCCGCGTAATCGGTGGCCACCAGGGTGTCGCCCGCCAGCCGGAACCCGACCTCGATCCCCTCGAGGATGTCGGGATGCGCGTCGAGGACGGAGAACACCAGCCGCGCGTACTCCTCGCCCGACGTGCGGATGACCTCCTCGCCGAGCTGCTGCTTTCCGCCCGGGAAGAAGTGGTAGATCGACCCGAACGGGGCGCGGGCCTCCGTCGCGACCTGCTTGAGTCCGGTCCCGGTGTAGCCGTTGCGGCGGAAGAGGTCGCTGCTGGTGCCGAGGATCCGGGCCTTGGTGTCGTTCACTTTTTCTGCCTCCGACCGTTGCGCTCAGTGCGCACCCCATCGTAACCTGGTTCTCAGTAGAACGATCTATCAAATGGAGTGAGCGCCATGAAGCAGATCGAACTCTCCGCAGGCACCGTCGAGTACGACGACACCGGAGGAGACGGCCCCGTCCTCGTGTTCGTCTCCGGCCTGACGATCGACGGCACCGTGTGGCGGCACGTGGTCGAGCGACTCGTCCCGGACTTCCGCTGCATTCTCCCCACCCTCCCGCTCGGCGCGCACCGCATCCCGATGCGGGCCGACGCCGACCTCTCGTTGCGCGGTCTCGGACTGCTCATCGGCGAGTTCCTCGAGAAACTCGACCTGACGGACGTCACGCTCGTGCAGAACGACTGGGGCGGCGCGCAGGTGCTGATCGCGCTCGGCGACACCAGTCGCGTCGGGGCCCTCGTCCTCACGCCGTGCGAGGCGTTCGACAACTACCCACCGGGAATTCCCGGTCGCGCGATCGGTCTCGCGGTGGCAGTCCCCGGTGGCCTCGCCCTGACCATGCAGGCGCTGCGATTCCGGGCGATGCGCCGGGCTCCCGCGGCGTGGGGATGGATGAGCAAGCGTCCGGTGCCGAAACCGGTGATGGACGGCTGGTTCCGCCCCGCGACCACCGATCGCCGGGTACGCCGGGACCTGCGCAAGTACACGACGTCGCTGCCGCCCAAGTCGACGCTGCGCGAATGGGCGGAGGCGAACCGGCGCTTCGACCGGCCGGTCCTCGTGCTGTGGGCGGTCGAGGACAAGGTGATGCCCCGCGACCACGGTCGGCGACTGGCCGAGCTGTACCCGCACGCCCGACTGCGGGAGGTCGAGAACAGCTACACGTTGATGCCCGAGGACCGACCGGACGTGGTGGCGGAGGCGATCCGGGCCTTTGCGGCTTCGCCACCCGTGAGTACTTCTTAACCGCCGGACGTTAACAAGTACTCACGGCTGAGAGTCGGGCTCGGACTCCGTGGAGTGCTGCGTCCGGTTGGTGGTCGGGGTCGACTGCTCCCGGCGTTCGAATTCGAGGTCCATCTCCAGGTCCTCGTGCTGGTTGTGCCGGAACAGGATGAGGAACACCACCCAGCCGACCAGTGCGACGAGGATGTAGCTCACGACGCGGTAGACGAACACGGCCGCGAGGGCCTGCGACGCGGTGGCCCCCGCCGCGGTCAGTGTGGCGATCAGTGTGCCGTCGACGAACCCCAGCCCGCCCGGCGCGAGGGGGATGCTGCCCACGGCCTTGGCCGCGGCGAACGCGATCAGCAGACCCGCGAACGACGGTTCCGCGCCCACCGCCCAGCACGCGAAACCGAGGCACGCGACGTCGGCGAGCCGGTGCACCGCCGACCACCCGAATGTGATGATCGAATCCTTGCGCCTCAGCTCGACCGAATCGAGCTGGCTCAGGATCTCCCGCCACCGCTCGGCGCCGGCTTCGGGGGGATTCTTGCGGAACTTGTTGTACCGGGCGAGCACCCACAGTCCGATCGACTCGATGGAGTCGGGGTTACGTGAGATGTATCGCAGTGCGTAGAACAAGCCGAACGCGGCCACCAGCGACAGCACCAGAGTGACCGGACTCACCTTGGTGCCCACCGCGAATGCGCCCGCGGCGCCGAGAAGCGCGAGGCTGCCCGCGGCGATCACGCCCGAGATCGCCAGCTGCCAGGACGCCACAATGGGGGTGGCACCCCACTTGCGGGTCTGCTTGTAGGTGAAGGCGGTGGAGAACACCTGACCGGCCGGCAGGCTCACGGCCATTGCGGTGCTCGCGTAGATCACGGACACCGACTTCAGCTGGCTGACGACGACTCCGCCCGCCTGCAGCAGCCGCTGCTGGACTGCTCCGTACCCGCTCAGGGACACAGCCTGGGCTGCGATGCAGGCGGCGACCCACCCCCAGTGAATCTCGGTGAGCGCTTTCCACGAGTCGCTGAGTGTGGGCCACAGATAGATTCCCTCGACGGTCAGCAGGGCCAGGAGGCCGGCGCCGAGTAGCCATTTGATCCACCAGTATCGGCTTCGCTGCCGAGGAGGCTCGGCAGTGGGCGGGTCGGATCGAGGCTGTGCCACCTGGCCAGCGTAACCAACGGGTAGCGGATTACTCCGGATAGTCCTCCGGCCAAGCCAGATGGGTGTTGCGGCGACGGCCCCGCAGCTGGACCTGTTCGCCGAGTTCCCAGTGCGCCTGTTCGTCGTCGTCCGCGAAATACAGGGCACTCGTCGACGCGAGCACGCGGCTGGGGTGCAGCTTGGCGAGTTCGGTGAGCCGCGACGCCTCGTTGACGGGGTCTCCGATCACCGTGTATTCGAAGCGTTCGGCGGCGCCGATGTTGCCGGCGACGGCGAGGCCCGCGGAGACGCCGATGCCGACGTCGAGGCCGGTGATCTCGTTCAACGCGAACCGCAGCTCCCGGGCCGCGGCCAGCGCCGCCGTCGGTGCGTCGGGGCGGTCGAGTGGGGCGCCGAAGATCGCGAGCGCCGCGTCACCCATGAACTTGTTGACGAAGCCGTGGTGCCGGTCGATCACGTCGACGACGACGCGGAAGAACTCGTTGAGCAGGTTCACGACCTCGCCGGGGGGACGCTCCGCGGCGGCGCCGGTGGACCCGACCATGTCGACGAACAGCACTGCGACGAACCTCGTCTCGCCGCCGAGTTCGGTGCCGAACTGCAGCGCCCGCCGTGCCACGTCTTCACCGACGTGCTGGCCGAACAGTTCACGCAGCAGCCGCCGCTCGTCCGACTCGCGCATCATGCGGTTGAACCCGACCTGCAGTCGCCCGACCTCGCTGCCGTCGAACACTTCGACCCGGACGTCGGTGGCGCCGCGCTGGACGCGTTCGATGGCCCGTCGCAGCTGCTTGATCGGGTCGGAGATCTGGCTGGCCGTCAGCATCGACAGCGCGAACGCCTGCGCGATCGCGATGATCGACAGCAGCATGATCGCCCACGCGAGCGCGTCGGGGGAGAACACGAGGTCGGTGGTTATCTGCGTCACGCACAGCAGGATGATGCCGATGACGGGCATCAGCGTTCCGAGGCCCCACGTCATCGCCATCCGGGTGCCGACGCCGGGGGCCATGGTCCGGTCGAACTCGCCCTCGCTGAGCGCGCGGGCGGCCACCGGTCGCAGGATGCGTTCGCCGAGCATGTACGTGAAGCCGAACGTGGTGGTCGCGGCCATGCAGACGGTGACGATCACCGCGACCGCCAGTTCCGGCATCTCGGTGATGGTGAGCAGCACGAAGATGATGCCGCCGAGGATCCACAACACCAGGTGCACGATCGCCTGCCGCAGCGGCGCGTGCAGCGCCGACATCTGCTCGCTGCGCGTCGGCGGACCGCCCCGCAACTGCCAGCGGACGACCGACCGCAGCATCATCGCGGCGGCCGTGAGACTCACCACGGCGGCGAACGCGAGATAGCCGCCGAAGATCGCGACGTTGCGCACCCGGTCGGCCATGATGGCTGCCGATTCGGGGATCGGCACCCCGTACCGCACGAAGGCGAACACGAGGATGGCGCCGATGAAATTGGCGAGGAGCATCGAAATCATATAGAGCGGCCATCTGCTGCGGACCGTCGCCGCGATCGCTCTATAGGATTTCCGCACGCCGTTCAATTTAGCGGGGGGTGTACCGGGTGGCGTAGGACACGTCCCCTAAACGGCGCATATGCGTGCCCTGCGCACGTGTTTCCCGCGCGAAGCACCCGGCGCCGCCCGAACCTCGATACGCTCCGCAGGTGAACGCGAACGAGCAACGCTCGGACACTGCCGCGGTAACACAGGGCGGGGGTCACCCCTCGGCGTCGGTGCACCCGGTGGTGCGGGTGGCGGCCGAGTGGACGTGGCGGCTACTGGTCATCTTCGCCGGCCTGCTGACCCTCGGATACATCGTGACCAGGCTCGACACCGTCCTGATCCCGGTGGGTCTGGCGCTCCTGGCGTCGGCGCTGCTGGTGCCCCTCGTCGACTGGCTGCAGGGCAAGGGGGTGCCGCGGTCGGCCGCCGTCCTCGTCGTCCTCATCGGTTCGATCGGCATCGTCGCCGGGATCATGACGTTCGTCGTCGAGCAGTTCATCGAAGGTCTCCCCGGCCTCACCGAACAATTCGAGGCGAGCATCACACAGATCCAGGGGTGGCTCACGGACGGCCCGTTCCACTTCAGCGAGGATCAGATCCGGCAGGCCGGCGATTCGGTGGTCAAGTCGATCCAGGAGAACCGGCAACAGCTGACGAGTGGCGCACTGACCACCGCCACGGTCGTCGGCGAGATCTTCACCGGCGCCCTGCTGACGCTGTTCACTCTCATCTTCTTCCTCTACGGCGGCTCCCAGATCTGGGAGTTCGTCACCCGCCTCGTCCCGTCCGCGTCCCGGCGGCGGGTCCGGCTGGCGGGGAGCGAGGGGTTCGGCTCGCTGATCGGGTACGTCCGGGCCACCGTGGCGGTGGCCGCCGCGGACGCCATCGGGATCGGGGCGGGACTCGCGATCCTCGGGGTTCCGCTCGCCCTGCCGCTGGCGTCGCTCGTGTTCATCGGCGCGTTCATCCCGATCGTCGGTGCGTTCCTCACCGGGTTCCTCGCGGTGCTCGTGGCCCTGGTCACCAAAGGATTCCTCACCGCGCTGATCGTGCTCGGCATCATCATCGGGGTGATGCAACTCGAGGCCCACGTGCTGCAACCGCTGCTGCTCGGCCGCGCGGTCCGGTTGCACCCGCTCGCGGTGGTGCTGGCCATCACCACCGGCATCGTCCTCGCCGGGATCGTCGGCGGTCTGCTGGCGGTGCCGATCGTCGCGCTGCTGAACACGGCGGTGCGGTCACTGCTGTCCGCGGATCCCGAAGCCACCTACGACGCACTCGAGATCGACGACCCGTCGGTCCCGCTCTATCCGGCCGAGGCCGACACACCGCCTCACCACGACGACCTGCACTTGGAGAACCCGGCGCAGACCCATGACCGACGAGAGTGAACACCGCACCCGCCTGCACTACCGGCCGAGAGCCGCGACCGAACTCGACACCCAGCCGGATGCCCCGCTGTGGCGTGCGGCGCAGGCGTTCCGGCTCGTCACGCTCGTGTACGCGATCAGCTACCAGATCGTGTCGGTGCAGTACTACACCCATCAGCGGCTGAGCTGGTTCTTCGTCGCCCTGATGGCGGTGTGGTCGGGACTGTCGGCGGTCCTGCTGTCCCACGGAAAGGTGCCGCGCTACCAGGTCGTGATCGCCGACCAGGTGATCGCCATCGCGCTGATGGCGTCGACGCGCCTCGTCTCCGATCACGATTGGTACAGCCACCATCAGACGCTGCCGACGACGCTGTGGGTCACCAACGCGGTGATCTCCGCCGCCGTCTTCGGCGGGCCGTGGCTCGGCATGGCGTCCGGGGTGCTCATGGCGGCCGTGAGCGCGGTGGTGCGCGATCAGGTCAACCTCGACCTGTGGAAGGACGCGACGGCACCAGTCCTGGTGTCGGTGGGGTTGGCGCTCGGGCTTGCCACCACCACCGCGAGGCGCGCGCAGGCCCAGCTCGAGCAGGCGGTGCGGTTGGCCGCCGCCACCGAGGAACGGGAACGACTCGCCCGCGAGGTGCATGACGGCGTCCTGCAGGTGCTCGCGCTCGTCCGTCGCAGGGGCAACGAGATCGGCGGGCCCGCAGCCGAACTCGCGGAGCTCGCCGGCGAGCAGGAGGTGGCGCTGCGCATGCTGATCTCCGAGCAGGGCGCGGGTGTCGCGTCGGATCTGGGTGGGAGCGCGATCGACGTGCGACTGCTGCTGGGCACGCGGGCGAGCACCACGGTGTCCGTGTCGACTCCGGCGGATCCGGTGACGATCGAGCGCGGACGGGCGACCGAACTCGTCGCGATCGTCGACACGGCACTGTCCAACGTCACGTTGCACGCGGGGTCCGGCGCCAGGGCATACGTCTTGCTGGAGGATCTGGGCGCCGAGGTGATCGTCAGCGTCCGCGACGACGGCAGCGGCATCGCCCCGGGACGGCTGGCCGAAGCGGAGGCCGAGGGTCGCATGGGAGTATCGAAATCCATTCTGGGCCGCGTCGGTGCGCTCGGCGGCACCGCCGCACTCGACACCGAACCCGGCCAGGGCACCGAATGGGAGATCCGCGTGCCGAAGGGAGACGAAACGCATGAGTGACACGGAGACCGGCGAACAGATCACCGTGATGGTCGTCGACGACCACCCGATGTGGCGGGACGCCGTGGCCCGCGACCTCGACGGCGCCGGGTTCACCGTGGTCGCCACGGCGGACGGCGTCGCGGCCGCGGGATGCCGGGCGGCGGCGACCCGTCCCGCTGTCGTCCTCATGGACATGCAACTGCCGGACGGCAACGGCGCCGCGGCCACCGCCGCCGTCCTGGACGTGTCGCCGGACAGCCGGGTGCTGGTGCTGTCCGCCTCGTCGGAGCGTGACGACGTCCTCGACGCCGTCAAGGCAGGCGCGTCCGGGTACCTCGTGAAGAGCGCGTCCGTGGAGGAACTGCTGGACGCGGTGCGGGCCACCGCGGCCGGGCAGGCGGTGTTCACGCCGGGGCTCGCGGGACTCGTGCTGGGGGAGTACCGCCGAATGTCGAGTGCGCCCGCCGACGAGCAGGGCCCCGCGGTCCCCAAACTGACGGAGCGGGAGACCGAGGTGCTGCGGTTCGTCGCGAAAGGGCTCAGCGCCAAGCAGATCGCGAACAAGCTGTCGCTGAGTCACCGCACCGTGGAGAACCACGTCCAGGCCACGCTACGCAAGCTGCAGTTGGCCAACCGCGTCGAGCTGACCAGGTACGCCATCGAGCAGGGCCTCGAGTAGCCGTGAGTACTTGTTAACGTCCGGCGGTTAACAAATACTCACGGGCGCTAGCCTGGTCGGTATGGAGGCACGGGACCTACGCGTATCGGATGCGGAACGGGAACACGTCGGCGAACTGCTGCAGCGGGCGGTGGGCCAGGGGATGCTCTCGCTCGGGGAGTTCACCGAGCGGATGGACACGGCACTCGCCGCGAAGACGCGGGCGGAGCTGAACGTCGTCCTGGTGGATCTGCCGGGAATCCAGTTGATCTCCGAGTTCACGCCGCCGCCGTACCCCGACCAGCCGTACGTGTCCCGCCCGGCGCCGCCGGTTCCGCCGACCGTGCACCGGTCACCTCCACCGCCCCCGGGCGACGTCGTCCGCGGCCGGATGTCGTCGGTCAGCCGCACCGGCTCGTGGAACGTTCCCCCCGCCCTCGAGGTGAACACCCGGCTGTCGACGGTGACGCTCGACTTCACGCGGGCCGTCATGGCCACGCAGGTGGTGCACGTGACGATCGACGACTACGCGAGCACGATCTCGCTGGTCGTGCCGGAAGAGGCGACGGTCGACCTCAACGGCGTCGAAACGGTCGGTGGTTCCGCGACCAACAAGGTGCGGACCGGCCCTCCCATCGGCCCGCTGCACCTCGTCGTCCGGGGCAAGGTCAGGTTCGGGAACGTGACCGCCAAACACCCTTTCGGTACGTCGATCCGCCGCATGTTCGGGTAGCTCGACGCAGGTCTCTCGAGTAGGCCTACTCATGTGTGGGCGCCGTCGCCGCAGGACGATTGATCCATGTCCACACCTGGTATTCCTTCGGTCGACCCCCGGCTCGTCGCGCAGCTGTCCGGCGACTTCTCGGCGCTCGGTCAGCAGATGCGTCACGTGGGTGAGAACCTCGCCGTCCTGCAGGCGCAACTCGCGAGCGTCCCGCGGCCCCAGCCCCAGCCCCAACCCCAGCCCGTGCCGCAGCCCCAGCCGGTGCCGCAGCCGATGTACCGGCCACCGGTGCCGCAGACTGCCCCGGCACCTCCGCCGCCCGCACCGGCCGCCCCGTACCGGCCCGCACCACCACCCGTGCCGCGGCCCCGGGTGGTTCGCGAACCCTGGTGGCAGCGCGACGGGATGATCAGCCGCGTCCTCGCCGTCGCGGGTGTCGCCGTCACCCTGATCGGTGTGGTGATGCTGCTCGTGCTGGCGGCGCAGGCCGGGTTCTTCGGCCCGGAACTGCGGGTGGTGGCGGGCGGGCTGTTCTCGGTCGGTCTCGTCGTCGCCGGTGCCCGCGTCTTCGGACGTCCCGGCGGCCGGGTCGGCGGGATCGCGCTCGCGGCAACGGGTATCGCCGGCGCCTACCTGGACGTCGTGGCCGTGGCGGTCGTCTATCACTGGCTGCTGCCGGTGCTCGCGATGGTCGTGGCGCTCGGGATCGCGGGAGCCGGTGTCGCACTGGCGGTCAGGTGGGATTCGCAACCCCTCGCCCTGCTCGTGGTGACCGGTGCCGCCGTGCTCGCGCCCGTGCTCACCGACGGCATCACGCTCACCCTGATCGGGTTCCTGTTCGTGATCCAGGTCGCGAGCTTCCCGGCGCAACTCGGTCGCGACTGGCTGTACCTGGCGATCGCGAGGACGTGCCCGGTGGTGATCGCACTGGTGATCGCGATCGTGAATACCGGACTCTACGACCGGCCGGAACGGTTCTGGCTGCTGGCCTCCGCCGCACTGGTTGCCCTCGTCGGGCTCGTGTCGTCGATCATCCTGCTGCGCAGCAACTCTCGCGACGTCACCGCGACCGCGATGATCGTCACGACGGCCGTCCCGACGCTGGTGATCGGTCACCTCTTCGACCGGCTCGGGTCCACGCTGATCGCGCTGGCACTGGCCGCCGCGATGTTCGCCGCGTTCGCCGTGGCCCGGTCGTTGCCGAACCATGCCCGGATCGCGCTCGCCGGCGTGGGTACCCTCGCGCTGCTCGAAGCCTGCCTTCTCGGGTCGAGCGAAGACCTCGCACCGCTCGTCMTGCTCGGGGTGGCGGCACTGTTCCTCACCGTCGGCGGGCAGGCGGAGTCACGGATCGCATACGCCGTCGGTGCCGTCTTCACCGTCGTGGGCGGGCTTGCCTTCGCGATCGCCGCGCCGCCGTTCGTCCTCGTCGACGAGTACCGCGCGCTCGACGCGCTCGGGGTGACCACGGTGCTGTCGTCGCTGGTGCTCGCGGGAACGGTCTTCCTGTTCGTCTGGTACGCGCACCCACTGAAGCTGCTGAGCACCGCCGACGCCCAGCCGTGGTGGGTGCTCGCCGGCCTGGTGATCCTGTACGCCGTCACCACCGCGACGGTGTCCGCGGGGACGGCGCTCACCGGGACGTCCGCAGGCTTCATCGCCGGACACTGCGCCGCGACCATCGCGTGGATGGCGGCGGCGACGGCCGCCCTGGTGTTCGGACTGGCCCGCCGCGACTACGCCCACACCGCGCTCGGCGTCGGACTGGGGCTGACCGCCGCGGCGCTGGCCAAACTGTTCCTGTTCGACCTGGCCACCCTCGACGGGCTGTTCCGCGTCCTCGCGTTCCTGGTGGTGGGCCTGCTGCTGCTCCTCGCCGGCACCCGCTACGCGCGTGAATTCGCGGAGCGGGAGGCCGGGCGGGGAACGCCGAACGGCTCCGTCAGCGCCGGTTCTGCCGAGCGATGAGTTCGCTGACGCTGACGGCGTTGCCGTCGTCCGCGCGGTGCCTGCCGCTCGAGGCGTCGTCCGGATCGACGGGCGGCTCCTCGGCGCGGCGGCGCGAACCGTTGGCCGGGGCACCGTTGGCCGGGCTCCCGTTGGCAGGCGCGCCGTTGGTGCGCCTGCCGCCGTTCACCGGTTCCGCAGGCTCGGCGGCGCGACGCCGGGACGGGATCGGCGGCACCGGGCGGGCAGGAGACGACTGGGGGGTCTCCTGCTCGTACGGTGYCGGCACCGAGCGCGGCGACCGCGTGGGCAGTGACGGCGACGCCGCGCTCGGTCGCGGTTCGGCAGGCGAGGAGATCGGCCGCGGTTCGGCGGCCGACGTCGACCGGAGGTCGGCGAGCCAGCTCTCGATGGGACGCGACTCGGTGGCCGGACCCGGGGCGGGGGCCGCCGCCGGGCGGGGCCGGGGAGCGGGACGCGACTGCGGTGCGGGGCGCGGCGCCGGCGCGGGACGGGACTGCGTGGGGGCCGGACGCGGCGCAGCAGGCTGCGGCAGCGCGGTGGTCTGCGGTTCCGCGGGCGGCTCCTCGATCTCCACCGGCGGCCGGGCCGGGCGGCCGGTCGCCGACCGCCGGGCCTCGTCCTGTGCCCTGCGCGCCTTCGCGTCGTCCTCGGACATCTTCGCGGCCAGCGCCCGCGCAGTCACCAGCGGGATCGGCTCGGTGAGCGGTTCCGGTTTCCGGGGTGCGGGCGGCGCCGCGAGCTTGCGCTGCGGCGGAACGGCACCGATCGGAGTGAGCTCCGGGACGTCGGTGGGCATCAGCTCGTTGTCGAGGATGGGCTCACCGAGGCCCGTCTTCTCCTGGATCCGCTTCATCCACGCCGGCGCCCACCAGCAGTCGTCGCCGAGCAGCTTCATCGTGGCGGGGACGAGGAACATGCGGATGAGGGTCGCGTCGATGATGAGCGCGGCGATCATGCCGTAGGAGATGTATTTCATCATCACGAGTTCGGAGAACCCGAACGCGCCGGTGACGACGATGAGGATGAGCGCGGCCGCCGTGATGATGCGGCCCGTGTGCGCGGTGCCGATGCGGATCGACTCCGTCGTACTGGCCCCCTGCGCCCGCGCCTCCACCATGCGGGAGAGCAGGAACACCTCGTAGTCGGTGGACAGGCCGTAGACGATCGCGATGATCAGCACCAGCACCGGCGACATGATCGGTCCGGGGGTGAAGTTCAGCCACTCCGAACCGTGACCGTCGATGAAGATCCACGTCAGGATGCCCAGGGTGGACCCGAGGCCCAGCGCGCTCATCAACGCCGCCTTGATCGGCAGCACCAGCGAGCCGAACGTCAGGAACATCAGCAACGTCGTCAGGAAGAGGACGGAGATCACCATCGTGGGCAGGTGGTCGAGCAGCGCGGAGATACTGTCCTGCTCGATCGCCGGGGTGCCGCCCACCAGCACTTGCACGCCGTCCGGACTGTCCATGGCACGCAGATAGTCGATGGTCGGCTTGGACTCGTTGCGGTCGACGAGACCCGCCTTGAGGACAACCACCCCGTCCTTGGCCGCGCCCTCCGGGGTGAACCGCTCGATCAGACCCGGCGCGCCACTGGCTTCCTTGATGATCTGGCCGAGCGCCTTGTTGTCGGCGTCGGACACCACGAGCTTGACCGGTTCGGTGCGCAGGTTCGGGAAGATCTCGTCGAACTGTTCCTGCGCGGCGCGGGTCGTGCTGTCCGGGGGCAGGTAGGTCTCGTTGATGCCACCGAACTTGATGCCCGTCAGCGGCACGATCAGCAGGAGCAGGCCGACGACGATCGGAATGGTGACCTTGAGCGGGTTGCGCATCACCCAGCGGGTGAGCCGGCCCCAGATGCTCGCCTCGATCTCTTCGGTGTTCTTGGTCTGACGGAAACGGTCGAGGCTGAGGGCGTCGACGCGCTTGCCGAGGATGCYGAGGATCGCGGGCAGGATCGTGATCGACGTCAGGGCGGCGAGGCCGACGGTCGCGATGGCGCCGTAGGCGACGGATTTCAGGAAGCCCTGCGGGAACAGCAGCAGACCGCCGAGGCTGGCGACGATCATCGTCGCCGAGAAGACCACCGTGCGGCCCGAGGTCATCACCGTTCTGCGGACGGCGGCGCGGGTGTCGTATCCCTCCGCCATCTCTTCTCGGAACCGGCTGACGATGAACAACCCGTAGTCGATGGCCAGGCCCAGCCCCACGAGGGAGACCACGGGCGCGACGAACGAGTTGACCTCGGTGAAGTTGGTGATCAGACGGACGATGCCGTTGGCGCCGACCACGGTCAGGCCACCGATGATCAGCGGCAGCGCCGCCGCGATGACACCACCGAACACGAAGAACAGCAGCACACCCACGGCCGGGATCGCGAGCAGCTCCATCCGCCGGATGTCCGTGGCCATCGTGTCGTTGAGCGCACCCGACACGGGCTGGAGACCGGCGAGTTGCACGTCGACGCCGTCGATGTAGAACTCGTCCTTGACGTCGCGGAAATTGGCCGTGACCTCGGTGTCGTTGTCGCCGACGATCGCGACGCTCTCGATCGCGTGCTGCTTGTCGGCGTCCGCGGCGGACGCCAGCTGCGGTGCGGTGCCGACCTTGAAATAGCCGCCGTTGATCTTGAGGATCTTGTCCGGGTGTTCCGCGGCCAGACGCTCGAGGTTCGCGACGACCTTCGCCTGGAACTCGGGGTCCTCGATCGTCTTGCCCTCGGGCGCCGTATAGAGCGCGACGACGTCACTGTTGGTGTCGCGGCCGAAGGTGCCGTCAGCCAGCTTGGCCGCGGCGACCGACTCCGAGCCCGGATCGTCCCAGCCGCTCTGGCTGAGATGCTTCTCGAGACCCAGGCCGTACGCGGCCGAACCGAGCAACAAGGCAACCATGATGCCGATGACGGTGAATCGGGCCCGGTAGACGACGCTTCCCCAGCTCGCGAACACAGATCAACTCCTACTCGGCAGCACTCTTCCGCCCGACGAGCAGGGCGGAAAGCGGTCGGAACGGCTGCAACCAGGCACCCTCGTCGGGCAGTGTGTCGAGGCTGACCCGAGGCAGTGGCTCCCGGAACACGCCGGGGATGTCCTCGAGATCGACGAAGTCCAGAAGGTCGGACGCGACCGCCCAGCTGGCGTGCTCGCGGAACCCGAGTATCTGGACCGGAATGCCGGTCGCGGCGATGTCCTCCAACGGTTCGCGAAATGCTTGACCGTCGGCGGAGGCGACCATGACACCGGCCAGCCCCTCGCCGTGACGAAGCGCGATGTGGTCCAGCATGTCGGAGTCGACGTCGCTGTCCTCATCGATCTTCGGCTTGGCGAACACCGCGAATCCCACATTACGCAAGGCTTCGACCCACGGTCTCACGACATCGGCGCTGCCAGCCGCGATGTTGGTGAAGACCGTTGCCTCGGGTTCGAGTGTGTCGGTGCCGGACGCGGACAGTTCCGCGGTCCGGGAGAGCAACCAGCGGCCGAGTGCGTCGAATCGTGGCCGGTAGGCGGCCGTGGGCCTGCCGCCGAGGATGGCGCCGAGACCCATGTCGAGGTTGGGTGCGTCCCAGACGAGAAGGACCCGCTTCTGGTGGCGCCCGTCACGTGCACCCACCGCGGGAGATCCTGACGACACTGCGGTGCCTGCCGGGGCGGTGCCGGCTGTGTCGGTGTACTGCTCGCTGACGCTCATGACCTGATCTTCCCCCAAATCAACTCGGTGATCGCACTGCCGACCTGGTGGGCCTTGTCTTCGAACTTCGTCACCGGACGCTCGTGCGTCATGGGTGATTCCCAGTCGAGGGAGGTCAGGAGGGGTTCCGCGTTGCCTGCCTCGGCGATGGCCTCGGCGTACTCGGCGTGATCTGTTGCGACATGCAACACACCGCCGGCTTTCAACCTGCTCGCGATCAGGGCGAAAGTGGGAGCCTGCAGCAGGCGCCGCTTGTGATGGCGGGCCTTCGGCCACGGATCCGGGAAGAAGACACGGACTCCGGTGAGCGATTCCGGTTCGATCATGTTCTCCAGGACATCCATGGCGTCGCCGCGCAGGACCCGGATGTTCGGGATCTCGTCCCGTTCGATCTGTTGAATCAACTGTGCGAGCCCGGGCCGGTAGACCTCGACGGCCACGAGGTTCACGTGCGGTTCGGCCTTCGCCATCGCCGCGGTGGCGGTACCCGTGCCCGAGCCGATCTCGAGGATCAGGGGCGCGTCCCTGCCGAACCACGACGGCGCGTCCAGGCGATTGTCCGAGACGTCGGCGCCGATCACGGGCCACTGCCGGTCCCACGACTCCTGCTGGGCGGCGGTCAGGGCGCCCCTGCGCGAGCGGAAACTTGTCACCCTCGGGTGGAGACGGGACCCCTTCGAGTCCTTCGTCTGCCCCTCCTCGGGGACGGCGGGTGCATCCTGATCAGCGTGGTTCACCGGACCATTGTCACGCATGAGGGGCGTTTCTGGCATACGGGTCTGAAGTTCACCTTGAGACTTTTTCGGTAATCCGGTGCCCAGCCTGCACGGTTGCCCACGCCGATTCGGGGCGAGTCTGACAGAATCGGCGCGGGACGAAGGGGGGTGACTGCGTCATGGGCACTGCAGATGCCGGGGGCGGAATACTGACGGATCTCGCCGCAGAAGTAGCGGCACTGGACGAGGCCGGCGGCGACCGGGTGCGCGCCGCCGTCGCGGCGTTTCGGGCGCCTGTCCGGGTTCAGACCGCCGGTCGGGCGGGTGTGGGCAGGTCGACCGTGGCCGCCGCGCTGACCGCCGGTGGCATCGACGGCGCGGTCGTGGAGGAATCGGACGCCGTCGACGTGCCGGGCGCTCCCGACCCGGTGCTGGACGGCGACGTCGTGGTCTACGTCCTCGTCGAAGCGGTGCGCGACGCCGACCGGGACGCCGTGCGGAACCTGGACCCGGCGCAGGCCCTGTTCGTCCTCAACAAGGCGGACACGGTGGGCGCGTCGCGAGTGCCCGCCGACGCCTGGGCGACGGCGACCGCGCGGGCTGCCGAATGCTCGGACGAGGGCGGCCTCCCGGCTCTGCCGTTGATCGGCACGCTCGCGACCGCGGGGACGTCCTCGGAGTCCGGGATCGGTGCGGTGTCGGCCGCGGTCGCCGACCGGGTCGCACGAGTCCGGGCGCACCGCGGTGAGATCCTGCTGAACACGCTGCGGTCGCAGGCCGCGCGCAGCCTCGCGTCCCGCGACGTGCTGGAGCGGTACCTCGCCGGCGACCACGCGGTTGCTCTCGGCGCCGCCGCGGCCCGGCTCCACCTCGCCGACTGCATCGCGGACGAGCCGGAACCGCCGCGCACCGCCGCGGACGCCGGCCGGTGCGCGGACTGGTGGCGGGCGCAACTCGCCCGCCAGCCGACGGCCCGCAGGCGCCGGGCGGTCGTCGACATCCGGCGCCACTACGTTCGCGTCGGACGGCAGCTGAGCGGCAGCCCCGGAACGTGACGACACCGCAGTTGTCCGATCTGCCCGCCGAGACCGTCGACGTGGTGGCGCGATGGAACCCGGACGCCGTCGCCCGGCTGAAGTCCGGGGGACCCGCGCAGCGAGGTGTCCTCGTGGCGGGGCCGCGGCGCGCAGGCAAGACCACTCTCGTGCGCCGGCTCCGCGCGCTCGACGCGCCCGCGCTCGCATTCGTGGAGGATCCGCTCGACGCCGGGGTGGTTCTGATGGTGCTCGACGCGTCGGCACCACTCGGACGGGAAGAGCTGTCCGTTCTCGACGTCGTCGCGCGACCGGCGTGCCCCGTGGTCTTCGCGCTCACCAAGACCGATCTCCACCGGGACTGGGCGGGCGTGCGCGAACGCAACCGGACCCTGCTCGCCCGGCACGCGGCGCGTTTCGCCGACGCGGAGATCCACCCGGTCGCGGCCGGCGGATCCGGGGTGGAGGCGGTGCTCGCGGCACTCCAGAGGGCCGCCCGGGACGAGGCCCGCGACTCGCGCCCCGCCGCCGAGGCGGTGCTCGAGCAGACCCGGCGGATGATCGCGGCCACCGCCCGGTCCGTGCGGGAGACCGAGCCCGGCGCGGAACTGCGCGCCGAGCGGGTTCGCRCGCTGACGCTGCGCGACGGCGGACGCACGGAACGGGTCGCCCAGCTCCGCGGTCAAGTCCAGCTCGCGAAGGTCGAGTTGCTGCACGAGGTGGCATCCCAGGTCCGCGCGGCCGGAACGTCGGCGCGTTCCGAGATCGACCGCGCAGGCCGCGGGACCCTTGCGGACTATCCCGGCCGGCTGGCCGAGATCGTGCGAGAGAGAAGCGGTGCGGTCGACACCGCGGTGACCGGGCGCCTCGACGACCTGCGGTCGCGTGTCGGCGTCGCCGTCTCCGATCCCGAGGCCGCCGCTCCGCTGGCGGAACCGGTGGTGCCGGAAGGGCCCGAACCGCGGCACCGCGGACTGGAAGACCGGATGACGATCCTGATCGGTGCGTCCGCCGGGCTCGGTCTGGGCAGGCTGGTGGTCTCGCCGCTGTCGATGGTGCCCGCCCTCGACATCGCGACCATCCCGCTCACCCTCGCGCTGGGCGCGGTCGCGGCGTGGTGGCTGACGCGGTCGCGCGCGCACGTCGCCGAGCGTGCCCACGTGCGGCAGTGGGCGACCGAGGCGCTGGTGCACGTGCGGTCGCAGTGGGAGCAGTTCGTCCTCGCCCGGTTGCTGGCGGCGGAGACCCGGGTGAGTGAGGCGGTCATCGCCGAGAGCAGGGTCGCCGCCCGGGAGGTGGACGAGCGGGTCGCCCGGATCGACGGTGAACTCCGCCGACTGGCCGCGCGACGCAGCGGGCAGTTGTCGTCGTGCGAACGCGACCTCGCGGCGGTCGACCGGGGACTGCAGGAGGTCCGCAGGCCGGCCGGGGAACCGAATCGGCGCGGCGAACGTCTGAATACATAGGTGCCCGACCGATGTTCGCCCGTTTTTATGTGGGATCGTGTTGAATTATCTTGATATGTCTTGTTTTGGGCGGGAAACCGGTCCGAAATACGAAGGGAGACCGCGGTGGCGACGACTGAGAGTTTTCTGGTCCCGGACGTGCCGGACCTCGATCCGAACACGTTCGGCCACGATTCCGGGCCGGTCGCGCTCACCGATCCCACCCACGACATCGACGGCGACGGCGTCCTCGACACACAGACCTTCGACGCGGGCGATGCCGTCGTCATCGCCTCCGACCTCGACTCGGACGGCGACGCAGACCATCTGACGTTGATCCACGAGGACGGCGACTACGCGTCGTGGGAGTTTCACCGCGACGGCGACGGCGTCGTGCACTGGGAGCAGACCGATGGTGGGACTCTCGGTATCGGCTGACCATCCCCGAAATCCGCACTCCAGACGCGGGAAAGGCTCCTGACAGGGCTACTGAATCGTTTCTGTGACCATTCCAACCGCACCCGATTCCCCGAGACGGGACTCGCGGCGTTAACCTCTAGGGATAGGACACCCGGCGCCCGCGTCTTCCATGTGGCATGGACGGCCTGGCTGGACCCCGCCGAGAGGGGAAATCGGACCGTCTGGCACACGCTGCGAGGCTCTCTCAGCGGACGGCAGATGGTCCGGTTCCGGCTCACCCCAGGAGAGTTTGATGACCTCAGCGACCATTCCCGGTCTGAACGGAACTGACGGCACGCCCCCCACGGAGCACAGTGAGCTGCTCGCCTGGGTTCGAGAGGTTGCCGAACTCACTCAGCCCGACCGCGTCGTCTTCGCCGACGGCTCGGACGCAGAATGGGATCGACTGACCGAGCAGCTCGTCGCGGCCGGCACGTTCACGCGACTCAACGACGAGAAGAAGCCGAATTCGTTCGTCGGCAACTCGGACCCGTCGGACGTCGCACGCGTCGAGTCCCGCACCTACATCTGCTCGCGGGAGGAGATCGACGCCGGGCCCACCAACAACTGGATGGACCCGACGGAGATGCGGTCGCTCATGACCGACCTCTACCGCGGCAGCATGCGCGGACGCACCATGTACGTGGTGCCGTTCTGCATGGGTCCGCTCGGGGCTGACGACCCGAAGCTGGGTGTCGAGATCACCGACTCCGAGTACGTCGTCGTCTCCATGCGCATCATGACGCGCATGGGCACGGCCGCGATGGAGAAGCTGGGCAAGGACAAGCCGTTCGTGAAGGCGCTGCACTCGGTCGGCGCACCTCTCGCCGAGGGTCAGGCCGACGTCCCGTGGCCGTGCAACGACACCAAGTACATCACCCACTTCCCCGAGGACCGCGAGATCTGGAGCTACGGTTCCGGCTACGGCGGAAACGCTCTGCTCGGCAAGAAGTGCTACTCGCTGCGCATCGCGTCGGCGATGGCCCACGACGAGGGCTGGCTGGCCGAGCACATGCTGATCCTCAAGCTGATCTCCCCGGAGGACAAGCCGTACTACATCGCGGCCGCGTTCCCGAGCGCCTGCGGTAAGACCAACCTCGCGATGATCCAGCCCACCATCCCCGGATGGCGCGCCGAGACCCTCGGTGACGACATCGCGTGGATGCGCTTCGGTGAGGACGGCCGCCTGTACGCCGTCAACCCGGAGTATGGGTTCTTCGGCGTCGCGCCGGGCACCAACTACGGGTCGAACCCGAACGCGATGAAGACGCTCGAGGCCGGCAACTCGCTGTACACGAACGTCGCGCAGACCGACGACGGCGACGTCTGGTGGGAGGGCCTCGAGGGAGACCCGCAGCACCTCGTCGACTGGAAGGGCAACGAGTGGACGCCCGAGTCGGACGAGAAGGCCGCGCACCCGAACTCGCGTTACTGCACCCCGATGTCGCAGTGCCCGATCCTCGCCCCCGAGTGGGACGACCCGCAGGGTGTGCCGATCTCCGCGATCCTGTTCGGTGGACGCCGTAAGACCACGGTTCCGCTGGTCAGCGAGTCCTTCGACTGGCAGCACGGCACGTTCCTCGGTGCGACGCTGTCGTCCGAGCAGACCGCTGCCGCCGAGGGCGCCGTGGGCACCGTCCGCCGCGACCCGATGGCCATGATCCCGTTCATCGGCTACAACGCCGGCGACTACCTGAACCACTGGATCAACCTCGGCAAGCACGCGGATTCCGAGAAGCTGCCGAAGATCTTCTACGTCAACTGGTTCCGTCGCGGCGAAGACGGCCGCTTCCTGTGGCCCGGTTTCGGCGAGAACTCCCGCGTGCTGAAGTGGATCGTCGACCGCATCGAGCACAAGGCCGGCGCCGAGTCCACCCCGATCGGATTCGTTCCGACCGCAGCCGATCTGGAGCTCGGCGGCCTGGACGTCAACGGCAACGACGTCGACGAGGCGCTCAAGGTCGACGTCGACGAGTGGAAGCAGGAGCTGCCGCTCATCGAGGAATGGTTCGAGTTCCTCGGCGAGAAGGTGCCCTCCGGCATCCGTGACGAGTTCGAGGCCCTGAAGCAGCGCCTGGGCTAGTCCCTCCCCGGTGACCGAATGTCACAGTGGTTCAGTTCGCCTGAACCGCTGTGACATTCGTCGTTTCGGGGGAGGTCTCTGTAGTAAACGCATACCATTCGGTTTGTAAAAGCCTCGATTCTCGAAGCTCGCACGCGACGAAAGGATTGCAGATGCAGACAGGGACCAGCAGGGGCATGAAACGACTCGCCGGAGGGGCCGCACTCGCTGCCGCAGCCGCCGCCACCGTAGCCATGACCATGCCGGCGACCGCTTCCGCAGCGACGGAAGTGCAGCCTCCCACCGTGGTGACCGCGGTCGACGGAAGCACCCTCGACATCACCGTCACCAACCCCAACGTCCTGAATCTGCTGGACGCCCAGTCGTGCGGCGCCGTGGCATTCGACGCCACCAAGCTGCCCGCGGTACTCGCGGACCCGACCGTCGTTCTCGAACCGGGATTCGTCGCGTGGGCCACCAACCCGATCGAACGCGTTCTCGCGAACGCCACGGGCGACGCGGTCAAGACGTTCACCACTCCGGAACTTCCGGACGGCGCCTACGCGGTCCTCGGCGAATGCCTGTCGCTGACCACCGTCGCCAATCCCCAGACCACGATGCCGCAGATCGTCCTCGTCGGCGGCCCGCTCGGTGGGGTCCAGTTCGGCAGCTAGGCGCTTCGCGCCCGTGAGTGGTTGAGGAGTCTCTGGACTCGTCAACCACTCACGGGCGGCGGAGCCGCCTACCCCGTGTAGCCGGGCGGCATGAGGACGGACTTGGTCTCGCAGAACGCCTCGAGCCCTTCCGGTCCGTTCTCGCGGCCGATGCCGGAGGCCTTGTAGCCGCCGAACGGTGATCCCGGATCGAATGCGTACCAGTTGATGGCGTACGTGCCGGTGCGGATCTGCTTCGCGACGGCGAGTCCGTGGTCGATGTCGGTGGTGTACACCGAGCCGGCGAGTCCGTAGTCGGAGTCGTTGGCGATCTTGATCGCCTCGTCCTCGGAGTCGTAGGGGATCACGGAGAGGACGGGGCCGAAGATTTMCTCGCGGGCGATCGTCATCGAGTTGTCGACGTCCGCGAAGATGGTCGGCTCCACGTACCAGCCCTTGTCGAGGCCCTCCGGGCGGCCGCCGCCGAGCACCACGCGGGCACCCTGTTCCTTGCCCTTGGCGATGTACCCCTCGACGCGGTCGCGCTGCTTCTCGGAGATCAGCGGCCCGAGTTGCGCGGCCGGGTCGGACGGATCGCCGACGGCCATGAATCCGGCACCCGCGACGAGGGCGTCCAGCACTTCGTCGTAGCGGGACCGCGGGGCGAGGATCCGGGTCTGCGCGACGCACGCCTGCCCGGTGTTCATCAGCCCGGACATCACCAGCATCGGCATCGTGGACGCGAGGTCGGCGTCCTCGAGGATGATGGCCGCCGACTTGCCGCCCAGTTCGAGGGAGCAGCGCTTGAGGTTCTGCGCGGCGATGGCCCCGATCTTGCGGCCGACGGGACTGCTGCCGGTGAACGTGATCTTGTCGATGCCGGGATGCGAGACCAGGTATTCACCGGTCTCGGCGCCGCCGGGCAGAACGGAGATGACGCCCTCGGGGACCCCGGCCTCGGCGAAGATCTCGGCGAGAACGTGTGTGGAGAGCGGGGATTCGGGTGCCGGCTTCAGCAGCACGGTGCAGCCGGCGAGCAGCGCCGGGGACAGTTTGTTGACGGCCAGGAACAGTGGGACGTTCCAGGCGAGGACCGCGGCCACCACACCGACCGGCTCCCGCAGCACCTTCGTCTGGCCGAACACGCCGGTGCGGGTCTGCTCCCACTCGAATTCGTTCGCGAGACCGGCGTAGAAGTTCAGCGTCGCGAGCGACGGCGTCTGCTGCATCATCCCGACCATCGCGGGCGGCTGACCCATCTCCGACGAGATCAGCGCGTTGAGGGTCTCGCCGCGCTCCTCGATGAGCTTCGCCGCCTTCGCGAGGATCTCTCCGCGCTCCGCGGGAGTGGTCTGCGGCCACGGACCTTCGTCGAACGCCCGCCTGGCGACGGCGACGGCGTCGTCGATGTCGGCAGGCGACGCGACGGGACAGCTGCCGACGCGTTCCTCGGTGGCCGGGGAGAACACTTCGAGCACCTGGTCGGTGGCCGGGGCCACCCACTTGCCGCCGATGTAGAGCTTGTCGTAGTCGGTCATGAGTCCATTCCTCGTGTCGTTCCCCCGGTCAGGAGGCGGTGTCGGTGAAACTGTCGAATCCGTATCGTGCGTGTGGCCCGATCGCCGCGACCTCGAACAGCCCGGTCCCGACGACGGTCTCGCCGCCGTCCTCGAGTCGGAATCGGGTGAGATTGTCGACGGGGCAGAACATCCGGAGTCCCGGCTCGATCTCGGACGCCCGTTTGCGCAGTCCCTGCACCACGAGTTCGCCCTGCCACATGCCGTGACGCCAGTCGGCCTCGAGTCCGTAGCCGGTTCCGATACCGATGTAGTTGGGAACCAGCAGGTCGCAGGTGACGGTGACGACCTCGCCGGTCGGCCGGTGGAAACTCAGCGACGCCGACGTGACGTCGCGCGTCCCGGGCTCGAATTTCAGCTCGTGTTCGGGTCGGCCCAGCCATTCGGGTTCGTGGTCGGCGTCCGGCCAGATGCGGACGGCCTCCTCGACGATGCGCCTGCCGAGTTCGTCCTCCTGCAGGACGACGGAGACGGCGTAGTCCTCGAACTGCATCACCGAGTAGATCCAGAAGAAGTTCTGGATCCCGTCGACCGCCCGCCGTCCGGGCGGCTCGGACTCGCCGACGGGACGCACTCCCCACGACCGGTCGCGGTTGCCGCGCCAGGTGTCGGGGGTGACGGGGCGGCTCTGCCCGTCGATCGTGAGTTCGCCTGCCCAGGTACCGGTCTGGACGAAGCGGCTCGTGTCGAACGTGACCCGCTCGAGTTGCCTGCGGAAGTGGCGGGGCTCGAGCGTCGCGGGGATCGCGCCGTCGAAGGTGAGGTCGAAGGAGAGGTCGTAGTCGCCCGGTGCGAGCACCACGCGCAGGCGCTGCAGCCCCTCGAGGACCTCGACGCGGAACGGTCCGACGGTGCTCTCGGAGCGGTCGTGGCCCAGCGCCGCAGACCCGCGGACGACGATGTGGTCGTCGCCGCGGCGGAGCACCGCGAACGCGTCCGTGACCGCGAGGTTGGGGTACTGGCCGAGACCGATGATGAGGAACAGGTCGGACTCGGCCGAGGGATAGCAGTTGAAGTAGTAGCGGTCGTAGAAGTTGCGGTCGGACGTCGCGACCCGCCGGATGGGTTCGGCCACCTGATGGATGGGGTAGTCGTCCATCGGGGACAGCGGGTTTCCGGCGTAGTCGGCGGTCATCGGATCTTCTCCCAGTACGTGCCGTCGAGCATCGCCTCGAGCGAGGCGCGGTGCATGATCATGTCGTCCGGATCCTCGGGGGCGACGGCCTGACCGAAATGGATGGCGCGCTCCTGAATTCGCAGCATGATCGTGGCCTGCCGCAGGGCCGCGTAGGCGGTGTAGTACTCGAGATCGCGGGGCGCGTGGCCCGTCAGTTCCTCGTACAGGGCGGCGAGGTCGTCGAGGCGCAGGAAGCCGGGCATCCCGTCGAGTCCGGCGGCCGCGGCGATGTCCTCGAAGAACCGGTGCAGGTACGTCATCCAGCCCAGGTCGAGTTCGCGGGGCCCGAGCGTGGCCATCTCCCAGTCGAGTACGGCCACCGGCCGGAAGTCCTCGAACATCATGTTGCCGATGCGGGCGTCACCCCAGCAGAAGACGGCGGGGGAGGAGTCGTCCGGGAGGTTCTCCTCCATCCACGCGAAGCCGCGTTCGATGAGCGGGGACCGGGGGCCGGACCGGGTCGTCCATTCGTAGTAGTCACGTTGCTGCCGGATGTGCGCGGCGAGCGCCTCGGAGACGGTGGGGCCGGCGCCGGGCAGCCGCAGGAACGCGAACCGCTCCCACGGCCGGTCGATGTCGTGCAGTTGCGCAAGCACATTCACGGCACTGTGCTGCAGCAGTGCACGCTGCTCCTCGGTCGCCTCCGTCACCCACGACCCGAAGTTGTAGGGCATCACGTCCGGCGGAACCTGCCCGGAGACGCGGGCCATGACGAAGAACGGGGCGCCCAGCGGCCCGGGATCGGGCTCGGACCAGTAGACGACCGGGACCGGGACGGCGGAGTGTTCCCGGACCTGCGTCATCGCCTGGAACTGTCCGTCGAGGTCGTAGTCGGGGAAGACGGGCATCGTCGTGTCGGCGGGCGCGACGCGTGCGACCAGCGGGTGCACCTCGCCCGACCAGGTGGCGTCGAACAGGATGGTCTCGCTCGACATGCCGTTGGCGTCGGGGAGATGGACGTGGGTGACCTCGGGTGCGGCGTCGGAGGGCAATTGCGCGGCGAGCCAGCGTTGGAGCGCCTCCCGCAGCACCTCCGGATCGCGACGGGAATCACTGGGCCTGGCAACTTCGGACTGGTGATCGGAGTCGTCGGCAGATCGGGTTGCGCTCGTGCTCACGGTCACCTCCTCTCCTGAACGTGGTGTGACCCTGAACACTAGAACACGTTACAGAATTTCGGAACAGGTGAGGAGATTCCGCTGTGTCAGCCCTCGCCGGCGGCCAGGACTGCCGCCCCGACGAGCGTGCCCGAGGCGCCGAGTTCCGCGGGCACCACGCGCAGATCGGCGACGAAGGACAATCGGGCGTGACGGGCCGCGGCCCGGCGCATCGGGTCCCACAACGGCGGCCCTGCCTGCGCGAATCCGCCGCCGATCACCGCGAGATCGACGTCGAGCAGAGCCGCGGCCGACGCGATCGCCTGCCCCAGTGCGGTCCCCGCGCGGTCGAGGGCGGCCACCGCGACCTCGTCACCGTCCGCGGCGGCCCGCGCCAATTCGACGCCCGTCGTTCCGCGCCATCCGCGGGAGCGGGCCCAGCGCACGGACGACGGTCCGCTGGCGACCGTCTCCAGGCACCCGACCCCGCCGCACGTGCACGGGTCGGTCCCGCCGGGAACCACCATGTGGCCGATGTGTCCCGCGTTGCCGGTCCGGCCGGTGGCGATGCGACCGCCGAGGATCACCCCGCCGCCGATGCCGGTGGACACGACGAGGCTCAGCAGGTCGGGGGCGCCGCGACCGGCGCCGTGGTGATGCTCGCCGAGTGCGGCCGCGGCGCCGTCCATGGCCAGTCGCGCAGGGACGCCGGGGAAGAGGTCCTGCACGGCGCCGACCAGGCCGAATCCGCCCGCCCACTCCTCGATGTTGATGGGCGACACGGTGCCGGCGACTGTGTCGACCGGTCCGGCGCAGGCGATGCCGACCGACGTGATCTTCGCGCTTCCCGCGACCTCGCGCAGCAGGGCGGCGCACGCGGCCGCGACTCCGGCCGCCGGCGTGGGAGTGGTCACAGGGTGCGGCACCGCGCCGTCCGCGCCGACGATCCCGGCGGCGATCTTGGTGCCACCGATGTCGAGTGCCAGCGCGACCACGGTCAGCGCTTCCGCATCACGAGAACGAGATTGCTCACCAGGAACTCCCGCAGTCCGGGGACGCGCACCATCCACCACGCCCAGCGCGGGTGATAGCGGGGGAAGGCGGCCAGCAACTCCGCGTCCGGGGTGCACCGGGCCCACCGAAGCCCGTCGGCCGCACCCACTTTGAACAGCGACACACCGTAGCGGTTCTTGGGTTCCCGGCCGTTCCTGCGCAGGTAACGTCGGGCGGCGTACTCGCCGCCCAATGCATGCCACGGTCCGGTCTCGTGACCGCCGAACGGGCCCCACCACAACGTGTACGACAGCACCATCAGGCCGCCGGGTTTCGTCACGCGGATCATCTCCTCCGCCATTGCCCACGGTTCGCTGACGTGCTCGGCGACGTTAGACGAGAAGCAGATGTCCACCGACGACGTCCGGAACGGCAGTGCCAGCCCCGACCCACGGACGGCGCCGCCCACCGCGAGCCCCGCGGCGTGCATCTCGGACGGATCCGGTTCCACGGGAACGTACCGAGCGCCGGCCTGCTGGAACACGTCCGCGAAGTAGCCGGGGCCGCCGCCGACGTCGAGGACCGTCGTGCCGGTGAGATCCGCGTCGGTCAGACCGCCCCACAGGTCGCCGATCAGTTCGACGGAGTCGCGGGCGAGGGCGCCGTAGAACAGGTCGGGCGCGGTCTGTTCGTGCCGGAAGTCGCTGAGCAGGCCGAACGACCTCTTCAGGGTTGCCCGTCGACCGAATCGCCGGGTCACGGGAGGCGTCGTCACGAGACTGAACCTTAGCGAGTGGAGCCGCCGGGACGGCAATCCGTTCGCGGTGGCTGCAACATCGGGTGGAATACGACCGATAGGGTGTTCGGGGACTACAGCGCGGAACGTCCCGCCCCGAGACCACGAGTACCGCACCGACCACAGGAGTATATGAACGTGCGAGAGGTTCTGCTGCTCTGCTGGCGCGACACCGGTCACCCGCAGGGTGGCGGCAGTGAGCGGTACCTCGAGGAGGTCGGCGCCCAGCTCGCGGCGCGGGGAATCAAGGTCACCCTCCGCACCGCCGGTTACCGCGGCGCCGCCAAGAAGGAGACCGTCGACGGCATCGAGATCAGCCGGGCAGGCGGACGGTACAGCGTCTACCCCCGCGCCCTCGCCGCGATCGCCGCCGGCCGGCTCGGGTTCGGGCCGCTCCGCGGCATCCGGCCCGACGCCGTCATCGACACCCAGAACGGCATCCCGTTCTTCTCCCGCGTCGTCGCAGGTGCACCGGTCACGCTGCTCGTCCATCACTGCCACCGCGAGCAGTGGCCGGTGGCGGGCCGGTTGATGGGCAAGATCGGCTGGTGGGTGGAATCCCGGCTGTCGCCGCGCACCCACCGGGACGACCAGTACCTCACCGTGTCACTGCCGTCCGCCGACGAACTCGTCGAACTGGGAGTGGAGCGCGAGCGGATCGCGGTGGTGCGCAACGGCGCCGACGACATCCCCCTCGGCGTGGACATCGGCGGCGCCGACACGAGGACCGCGCACCCCAGCGTGTGCGTGCTGTCACGGCTCGTGCCGCACAAACAGATCGAGGACGCCCTCGAGGCCGTCGCCGCCCTGCGCCCCACGATCGCCGACGTGCACCTCGACGTCATCGGTGGCGGCTGGTGGGAGCAGAACCTCCGCGACCGTGCGCACGAGCTGGGCATCGGCGACGCCGTCACGTTCCACGGGCACGTCGACGAGAACCGCAAACACCAGTTGCTGTCGCAGTCCTGGGTGCACGTGATGCCCTCCCGCAAGGAGGGCTGGGGTCTCGCCGTCATCGAGGCAGCGCAGCACGGCGTCCCGACCGTCGGCTACCGCAGCTCCAAGGGCCTCACGGATTCGATCGTCGACGGCGTGACCGGCGTTCTGGTCGGCAAGGCGGAGTCGGCGACGGCCGACGTCGCCGACCTGACCGCGGCAGTCAAGACGCTCCTGGTCGAGCCCGAGACCCGCACGGTGCTCGGTGAGAAGGCACGCGTCCGGGCGGGTGAATTCTCCTGGAAGCACACCGGGAACGGCGTCCACGAGGTGCTGGCCGGCACGGCCGCGGGCCTGCGCACGTCAGGGCTGGTGTCGCCGGCGCTGGCGCGTCCGGGCCTCGAGCACGCCCGCGCCGAGTAGACCACCGGCCAACAGCATCGCCCACAGCACGTGGGCCGCGATCACGGTCGCGCGCGCCCGTCGGGTCGCCTCGTACGCCGCGACGTCGCCGTCGACGCGGTACAGCTCCAGATGCTCGTCCGAGAACTGTCGCTCCAGCCCGGACAGGGTGGTCGCGGATTCGCCGCGCGGTCCGGGCGTGTCGCGCTCGACCAGAACCCATCGGACGCCCAGCGACGCGAGATCGGCGGCGGAACCGCCGGTGAGCAGCACCCGTTCGACCTGCTGCGCCCGGGACCCCTCGCCCCCGACGCTGCCGCCGGCCACCACCAGCTCGCCGGTCTGCAGGACGTCCTCCGGCAGCATTCTCGGGGCGGGGTCCAGGACGGGAGCGGAACTGCTGTAGGGGAACTTGCGGAACATGCCGGTGGGCAGGACGGCGACGTCCCCGCTGGTCGGGTCGTCGTCCAGTTCGGCGGCCAGCTGCCGCCACGACGGCGGATAGTGGACCGGGCGCAGGGAGCCCCCGACGCCCCACGCGAGGTCGGGGAGGGCGAGCAGCACGATCAGGACGGCCGAGACCGACCAGGTGACCGGGCGCCGCAGCACGGCGGCCGCGGCGGCGAGCGCATACAGCGGGGCCGCAAGCGCCACCCACTTCTGCGCGTCCCGGAGCAACCCCGCGCCGGGGACGTGCTGCACCGACCAGCGGCCGGCGTCGAGACCCCACGCCGTCGCGCCGAGCGTCGGCAGCAGCACCGCGAGCAGTGCGAGCACGGTCAGCGCGGCGACTGCGGGATGCCGTCGACGCCGCCACAGCGCAGGGAGGCCGCACAGCACGACACCGAGCAGCAGGGCCGTTCCGACCAGGGCGAACAGGGTGGTCCGGGTCTGCGGGACGGCGGTCTCGTTCCAGACGCCGCCGAGCCCGGCGAGACTGCCGGGCGTCGCCAGACCCGGTTCGGCGCGGGCCGCGAACGCCGCGACCCCGGCGGGATCGGAACCGTCCCCGCCGCCGCCGGACAGAGCCGTGGCCACCAGCCACGGCGCGCTCGCGGCGAAGAACAGGCCCAGCGCACCTGTCAGGCGGAGCCCTCGGGCGGAGCGTCCACCCGGGCAGGCGAGGACGGCCAGCGCCGTCACCGCCGCGAGCAACACCCCGGTCGGTGTCAGACCGGCCGCGGCGAGGCAGGCCGCGAGGGCGAACCACCCCTGTCGCCGACCGCGCCGGATAGCGACGGCCGCGCACACCGTCCACGGCAGCGCTGCATACCCCGTCAGCAGACTCCAGTGACCCTGCAGCAGTCGCTCGGCGACGTACGGGTTCCACACCGTCACCGTCGCGGCCACGAGTTGCGGCCCGAGCCCGGCGGTCGGCAGGACTGTCCGGACCATGCGGGCCGCGCCCCAGCCCGCCGCCCACAGGGCGAGCAGCAGGATCGCCTTCACCACCAGTCCGCCGTCGACGAACGCACTCAGCGCGGCCAGGAGGGCGTCCTGCGGGACCGCCCGCGCGGCGGCATCGGTGAGACCGAGCGCCGAGTCCGTGCGATACGACCGGGGAGTGCTCACCGCGTCACGCAGCAGCAGATAGCCGGGACCGAGCAGCGGACCGAGGATCAGTAGCGCCAGGACGAGGCTGTAGACCGCCGCCACGAACGGTGCTCGGCGCCGGACGGTCATGGGCCGTCACGATACGTGGTGCATCGACCCGGCCCGCACGGCACGTAGTGCATCATGGGCGAATGCCACGCCAGACCCTCACCAGCTCGGCGGTCGCCGGGGTGACGATGGTGACGGCCGGCTCGATGACCGCGAATATCGCGTCCTACCTGCTTGCCTGGGCGGCGAGCGCCTGGCTCGGCCCGGCGGGTTACGGGGAGTTCGCGAGTCTGCTCGCCGCCCAACTCGTCCTCGCCGTCCCCGCGCTCGCACTGCAGACCGTCGTCGCCCGCGAGGCGGTCCGGGGCAAGGGTGCACACGCGCTCCGGCTGCTGGGGTACCGCTGTGCGCTGATCGTCGCGGTCGCGGCGACGCTGCTCACGCCCCTCGTGTCGTTCGCCCTCGACACCGGGATGCTCGCCACGTTCTCGGCGCTCGTCACAGCGCCCGTCCTCGTCCTGCTCGCCACCGAACAGGGACTGCTGCAGGGTTCGGCGCGGTTCGGCCCGCTCAGCGTCGTCCTCGCCGGAGCCGGAATCGCAAAGGTCGTTCCCGCGGTCGTGGTGCTCGCCGTCGGCGCCGGGCCGGGACTCGCCCTCGCCGCCAGCGCGGTCGGCACCGGCCTGGTGGCCCTGTGCGCCCGACTGTTCGCAGACTCCGGGATCACCGGGGAATCGAGCACCCGGATCGGCGTCGCGGCCGTGCTGAAGGCGTCGCAGGTGCAGTTGGCGCTGATCGCGCTGTCGTCGATGGACCTCGTGATCGCCCGCATCGTGCTCAGCAACGACGACGCAGGCCTGTACGCGCTGGGTGCCGTCGCCACCAAGGCCGCGTTCTGGCTGCCGCAGGCCGTCGGGGTGGTGCTGTACCCGCGGATGGCGAATCCCGCGCACTCCGCGCAAGCGATCCGCTCGGCGCTCGCCGTCCTCGTCGGACTGGGCGCAGTGCTCGTCGCGGGTGTCGCGGTGGCCGCCCCCCTCGTCCCGCTCCTCGTCGGGGACGCGTACCGCCCTGTGCAGTCGCTGCTGTGGCTGTTCGCGCTCCACGGCGCCTGCCTGGCCGTCCTGCAGGGCGCCCTGCTGTCCGCCATCGCGGGGGAGCGGACGTACCTCGCCGTCATCGCCTGGATCGGCCTCGCCGTAGAGATGACCGCCATGCTGACCCTCGCGTCCACGATCGGGCAGTTCATCGCCGTCGCCGTGACGGTCGCGTCGAGCACCGCCCTGGTCGCGAGTCTCTTCGCCGTGCGCAGCGCGCGACGTGACGCACCCGCGATCTGACATCGGCCCGGTTCGACAGGCCCCCCGACACGACAGCCCTGACACGACGAAGGGGACCTCGGTGAAGAACCGAGGTCCCCTTCGCACCGGACTACGTGGCGTCCGGTTGTCGCGCTCTACCGCTCGTCGTATCGGCGCGGATCTGCGACGGGAATCTCCTCCGTCTTGTCCGTGGTCCAGTCGTGCTGCTCCGTGGGAGCCTCCGACTTGCCCAGGTCGACGTGGCGTCCACCACCGCTCTGCGGGACGTCACCACCGTCGGCAGGTGCGGGCTGCTTGCCCTTGCCGCCGCGCAGCGCCAGGAACAGTCCTGCGATCAGGGCGATGAGACCGAGGATGCCGGCGATGATCGGCACGGTGCGACCGAACGTGCTGAGCTTGTCCATGCCGTCCTTGGCCTGCTGGACCTGGTACTCGATGGTCTGCTCGTTGAACGGCAGTTCCACCTTCAGGACGTCGATCTCCGGCTTGTCCTTGTTGCGGGCGTAGTACTGGTGCAGCTGCTCCTGGCCCTTGACGACGACACCGGTCTCGGGCTCGACCCACACGTCACGCACGTTGGTGTACCAGCGGGTCATCGTGACGGGGAGGGTGCCGCCGGGGACGCCCCACGTCTCGGCGGGCAGTGTCAGCTTGTTGGTGGGCGAGTTGACGACCTTGGACAGGTCGACCGGCGCGATCGTCTGGCTGTAGTGGTACACCTTCAGACCGTTGATCTCCGTCTCCTCGACGAAGTCGATGTCCTGGGTGGCGCGCGCGTTCAGATCGAAGTAGGGGTAGCTCTTCTTCTCCGAGTCGAACGGGAACTTGTACTGCAGTCCGTCGCGCGGAACTTCCTCGGCAGGCTGGTTGGGCTGCGTCTGGATGGTGCCCACCGGGTCGTTGGTCGGCATCGAGGTCTTGCGGTCGACGGTGTTGCGGTCGACGATCGCGGACAGCAGTCCGGTGTCGCCCTGCTTGTCGGTGCGCCGGAGTGTCTGCCCCGCCTGGAGAGTGACGACGTCCGCGTTCGCCGGGTCCTCGGTGGTGACGTAACGCTGTGACACCAGTGGAACGTTCGTGTTGACTTCGGTCTTGCCTGCGAGAAGAGCCTGCGAGTTGAGCACGCTGCCGGAACCTTCGGCGATCGTGGTCACTTCGAGGTCCAAGGGCGTCTTCGCCAATTTGCCCACCGTGTAGGTGGGAATGAGAATGGCGACGGCCAAGAGGAAGGCACCGAGGCCCACCAGAATGCAAGCAAGTATCCGGCTCGGCCCTGAGCGCTCCGCCATGCTTTCTCTCCTAACCCAATTCTGTCGATTGAGATTCCCCCACCGGCAGCACGGCTGCACGGATCGCATGGAGCCCACATCGACACCACGTGAGGCAAAACACTAACAGTCTCGAATGCGCATTTGCCCCATCGGATAGTAAACGCACCGGCCGTTCCGCAGCGAAGTGACCGGGACGGAGTTTTCCGTCACAGGGCCCGGACCAGGCACACTGTTGGTGATGAGCACCCCGGCCACGATCTCGCCCGCGCCCGCGGCGACCGCTACTCCGCGCAGTTTCATTCCCGCACTGGAGGGGATGCGCGGTCTCGCGGCGCTGGGGGTGCTCGTGACGCACGTCGCTTTCCAGACGGGCGCGACGCACGTGCCGGTCCTCGGCCGCATCTGGGGACGATTCGATCTGGCGGTGGCGGTCTTCTTCGCGCTGTCGGGATTCCTGCTGTGGCGCAGCCATGCCGGGGCTGCGCGGGGGATGGGTTCCGCCCCCGGCGTCGTCCGGTACTGGATTTCGCGGGCGACGCGCATCCTGCCCGCGTACTGGGTCGCCGTGGCCCTGGTGTTGACGTTCCTGCCCACCGCCAACGCGAGTTACCGCACGTGGTGGGCGAATCTCGGTCTCGTGCAAGTGTTCGTGCCACTCACTCTCACCGACGGTCTGACCCAGATGTGGAGTCTGTCGGTGGAGGTGGCCTTCTATCTGGTGCTTCCGCTGCTGGCCCTCGCACTGGTCCGGCTACGGGGTCCGGCTGCGCGGCTGCGTGTTCCGGCGATCCTCGCGTTGATCGCGGTGAGCCTGACGTGGGCATTCGTACCGGTCTCGACGCCGGGCGGCATCCACCACGACAACTGGCTGCCCGGATACCTGCCCTGGTTCGGAGCTGGGATGTTGCTGGCCGAACTGGCGGTGAGCCCGCCCGGGCGGATGCACCGCTGGGCGCATCACCGCGTCCGGATGTTCCTCGTCGCCGCAGTGGCATTCGCGCTCACGGCGACCGACCTCGCCGGTCCGGAGGGGCTGGTGCGTCCCGAACCCTGGCAGTACGCCGTCAAGATGGCGCTCGGCGCCGTCATCAGTTTCGCGTTGATGGCACCGCTGGTGCTGTCCGACAGGTCCACCCACCGTTACCTCGCGAGCCCGCTCGCTCTCGCGGTGGGCCGCTGGTCGTACGGCATCTTCATCTGGCACCTCGCGGTGCTGTCCATCGTCTTCCCGGTCTTCGGGCTCGTCCCGTTCTCCGGCCACTTCGTCTACATCCTGTTCCTGACGACGGTGCTGAGTGTCGCGGTCGCGTCGGCGAGTTACGCGTTGGTGGAGGAACCGGCGCGCCGCGCCGTCAAACGCTGGGAGGCGCGCGCGAGCAACGCCGAACGTCCGAGCGGCAGCACGGCCAGTCCGGTCGCGACGAGCGCGAGCAGCAGCGGGAACTGAACGAGGAACGAGTGCCCGACGTATCCGCCGGGCGCACGCCACGGCCCGGTCGAGAGCATCGCCATGCCGAGCATCGTCGACGCTCCGGCGACCCCGACCAGCACGCGCGCGGTGGTGGCGGTTCCGCGCAGCCGGATCAGGACCACGGCCAGCAGCGTCGCCACGACCGTCGTCACCGCGCCGACGGGACCGCCGATCACGGTGGCGGCGGCGAGGATTCCCAGCCACCCGGCCGTTGCGCTACCCCAGGTCCGGGGTGCCGGGCCGGGTTCGCGCTCACGGGCGCGACGCGGCCACAGCGCGGCGGCGAGCAACGGGATCAGCAGCAGCAGGCCGCCGAAGATCCCCAGCCGATACCAGTGGTCGGTGGGGAAGTCGAGGGTCACCGTCCCCTCGGTTCCCGCGGGCAGGATCCATCCCTGCTGCCAGCCGTCGACGACGACCGGCGTCAGTTCGCCGCCGTCCGGGGCGGTGGCCACCCAGCCGACGTTGGTGCTCTCGGGGACGACGACGAGGCGCTCGGTGTCAGAGCGGGGCACCGTGAGTTCCCGGTGGTTCTCCGTCCACGCGATGGTCGACACCTGCTCGGCCGGAACGGCCTGTGCCAGCGGTCCGGCGTCGAGGCGCAGACTGTCGACGAAGAACGCCGACCCCGGGTCGACCGTCACGTCCTGTGATCCCGCCGCCAGCGGGACGGGGCCGGGACCGTCGCAGAGCGTCGCGGGAACCGGGTCGCCGGAGAGCAATTGCCCGGCGGTCGCGGTGACGCTCGTGCGCACCGGCTGCCCGCCGATCGACACGACCGGCCCCTCCTCGCAGGGCACCGTGACCGGGCGGTCGCCGGCGTCGTCGACCGGACCCGAGCCGGGCAGCAGGACGCCGTCCTCGCCCAGCACCCCGACCTCGGCGAGTCCGGCGGGCTGCAGCTGGGCGAACCCGAGAGCGTTCTGGTCGAGGGTGCTTTTCCAGGACACGAGGCTGAGCACGATCCGGTCGGTCACCCGGGGGTCGACCGTGACGGTCCCGTCGTCCTCGTTCACGTCGCGCACCTGCGGTCCGTTCCCGAGGTCGACGGCGACCCGGTCGGGGGCGGCGGGCAGGGCACCCAGGCTGGGCGTCAGCTGCAGGCCGGTGACGAGCGTGGGTTCGGGAAGATCGATCGTGAGGGTCGGTTTCGCGCCCTTGCCGCTGGTGGTGTCMTGTTTCGCCGACCAGCTGGTGCGTGGATCGTTGTCGGTGGCGGCGAACGCCGAGCCGCGAAGGTCGGTGATGTTGCTGGTTCCGTGGGCGGACGGCCGATCCCGTTGCGTGAGAACATCCTCCAGCGGTGCGCCCTGCCGGGCCCGCAGTGTGAGCTGCGGCGTCACCGCGGTCGGTTCGGGCACCGACAACGTTCGCTCGAACGCGCCGACCTCCTCGGGGGGCAGGACGAAGGCGTTGCTGCACCGCACCCGGTCCGGGGCCTCCGCGCACGCGTTGCGGCCGGGGAGCTCCTGGCTGAGGTCCCAACCCGACACGGACGCGCCCTCGGGGGTGGGAGGCAGCACCGTCCGGTACCGGATCGGCACGGTGACCGGGGCGTCACGCTGGGCGAAGTCCTCGACCGATACCTCGCTGATACCGAACTGCGTTCCCGGGGAACCGTTCTCGGTGCGGGTCGCGGTGATCCGCACCCACGGGGTGACACCACCGGGAACGGACACGGCGATCGGTTTGCCCGGGGCGTCCACCTTCACGGCCGTGCTGCCGTTGGGCGTCGACACCTCCATCCAGCGGACGGGCGCGCCGATCGCGGCCGGGCTCGTCGTGATGTGCAGCAGCGAACTGGTTAGCGGGGTGTCGAAGTCGATCTGGAGCCACTGACCCAGCGCCCGCTCGATGCCGTTGCTGAACCAGCCCGTCGCCGGGTCGCCGTCGACGGTCGCGGCGGCACTGCTGGCGGGCGAGGAGCCGCCGAGTTGGGTGGCGTCGGACGCCGCACTCGACACGCTCAGCGTCGCGCCCTCCCACCGGCCCTCGACCAGCGGGGTGTCCGCCACCGGGTAGTCGGGGACGTGATTGAACGTGCGGCGCGCATCGTCCGGGGTGCGCAGCGCCGAACTGTGATTGTCGACCTGGCCGTAGTCGGTTTCGCGGTCCCGGGGCGTGTCCGTGACCGTGACGTCGTCGACGGGCAGTCCGGCGCGCTTCGCGTCCGCGGCCAGCAGGACAGGTCCGGTTCCGGGCAGGGTGCCGTTCTCCCGCAGGCGCTGCAGCGATTCCGGACCGCCCTGCACGCGGGGGATGCCGTCGACGTTCGCCGTGTAGGGGCCGCTCGTTGCGGGCGATCCGTCCGGTGTCGACACCTCGAAGATCTCGATGGCCGGATATCGCGGCCGCAGGTCGCTGTCGATGACGAGGCCCTCGACGTCGCCGGGGCCGATGTCCTCGCCGAACTCCGCGACCCGGGTGAATCCGGGAGATCCGGTGACGGCCTGGTGCGCGAGCAGTGGGCGCGTCGACCGCGACGTCTCCGGGTCGAGGTCGTTGCGGAGGACGAGGTAGTGGATGCCCTGGCCGAGCAGGGTCTGCGCCATGCCGTCCGAGGGCCGGCCGTCGGCGATCAACCGCTGGATCGAGTCCATCGCCCGGATGGTGCCGGGCGGGGTGAGCGGGACGGCGTCGCGGGACGCCCACGGCGTGGACGCCAGAGCCTGCATCGGCTCGTCGCGGGTGAGACCCCAGAGCTGGCTGCCGAACGGTGCGCCGGGCACCACGAGCGCGCGCTCCGCGTCCGAACCGTCGGGGCTGGTGCCCCCGGCGTTGTCCTCCAGCCACGACGCGGCCTGCTGCCAGTAGTCGGGGACGTCGGTGTACGTGCCCCGCGGTGCGAGCTTGCCCGTCCACGCCAGCGACGTCGCGAGGGTGAGGGCGACCAGCACCAGGCTGGTCACCGCGACCATCGGTTCACGCTCGGGATGCGCCACCGCGCTGCGCCACCGCGCGAACGGCACGGACCCGGGCAGCGGCACCTTCGCCAGGAGATGCGCCAGCCCGAGCACGAGCGGGAGCCGGACGAGCGGCTCGAGTTTGTGCACGTTCCGCAGGGGCGCCCCGGTGGAGTCGAGGAACAGTCGCACCTGCTCGGCGAACGGGGAACCCAGTTCGCCGATGTACCCGGCGGCGAGTCCGGCGACCCCGACGAACAGGATCAGGGTGAGACGACCGCGGGCCGGCATCGACCGCATGCACAGTCCCGCGAGACCGGCGGCGGCGATGAGCCCGGTCGCGGCGACCGCGGCGGGCTGGGTGACGAGGACCGCGCCTGCGATGCGTTCGGGGGAGACGAACGGTGTCCAGCTGTCGGTGCCGCGGAGGATTTCGGCGAGGGACGTCCACTGCGTCGTCACCCCGGACGATTCGATGTAGTCGAGGAACGGCGGGCTCACCTTGCCGAGCAGCAGCAGCGGCACGATCCACCACAGCGTGGCCAGCGCCAGGAACGGGAACCACCACGCGGTGAACGTCCACCACCGCCGGTTGGGGCGGTGGGAGATCCACCACAGGCCTGCGACGAGGCACGCGGCCACGGTCGCGACGGCGTTGACCGCACCCATCAGCGCGACGGCCAGCGCCGATTGGGCCGCCAGCCGTGCAGGTGAGCGCCAATGTGCGTCCCAGGACGCTTTGCCGCTCACGTGGGAGAGGGCGACGACGACGGGCAGAAGGACCCACGGCGCCAGCATCATCGGGAGGGTTTCCGACGAGATCGAACCCAGGGTGGTGAGGACGCGGGGGGAGAATGCGAACGCGATACCGGCGATGACGCGGGACGAGCGGCTACCGGCGCCGAGCGCCTCGGCGAGGCGGACGATGCCCCAGAATCCGGCGACGAGCAGCAGTGCCCACCACACCCGCTGGGTGATCCACGCCGGGACGCTCAGGACGTCGCCGAGCGCGAAGAACGCTCCGTGCGGGAAGAAGTATCCGTAGGCCTGGTTCTGCACCTGGCCCATGGGGGCCTGGCTGCTCCACTGATGGGACGCCCGTTCCAGGAATCCGATCGGATTCTGGGACAGGTCGTACTTGGTGTCGGCGGCGAGCCGGCCGGGGGTTTGGAGGAACGCGAGAAGGAACGCTACGACAGAGGCGCCGAACAGCCACCGCCGCGACAGAGGCTCCGCCGAGGGCGCCATGGCCGCCGACTCGGGGGAAGTGCGGGAAGTTGTCGAGCCGGCGCTCTCAGCGGCTGCCGTACTCAACCTGGTTCAGGAGTGAGGAATCCGCGTTGCCGCTCCGGTCGACCTCGGGACGCGTGTTGTCCTGTGCGGCTGCGGTGATGCCGAGCGTCGCCACGGTGCCGAGAGCGACACCGACCACGGCGCTGACCACACCGGGCACAAGGAACTTCCCCATCAGACATCTCCCACCGTCGTGCCATCGACGCACACGGCTACTCCCGCGTACGAATTGCTCGGGTCAAGGTATCACCCGAGGGCCGCCGAACTGCTGATTGGTGCTCGGGGACCGCCGTTTCCGCAGTTCACGGGCTCTGCTGCACACCCAGCGCCCGGAGCAGCGTGCGCAGTTTGGTGGTCGTCTCGTCGAGCTCGGACTCCGGGTCGGACTCGGCGACGATGCCCCCGCCCGCGGTCGCGAGGGCCTCGAGCCCGTCGGCGGCGATCTCGGCGCAGCGGATGGCCACCACCCAGTCGCCGTCACCGTCGCCGTCGCACCATCCGACGGCACCGCCGTAGAACCGCCGATCCTCCTCGACGTCCCGGATGGTCGCCAGCGCCGCGTCGGTGGGGGTGCCGCACACCGCGGGCGTCGGGTGCAGCAGCACCGCCAGGCTCAGGGCGCTCGTCGACTTCTCGCGCAGCACGCCTTCGATGGGAGTCGCGAGATGCCACACCTCGTGCGTGCTCGTCAGCACCGGGGAAGCCGGGACGGTCAACTCCGTGCAGAGCGGCGCCAGGACGTCCCTGATCCACGCCGTCACGAACGCGTGCTCGGCCAGGTTCTTCGTCGACTCCAGCAGGCTCCGGCCTTCTTTCTCGTCGGCCACCGGATCGGCGCGCCGCGGGGCGGTTCCGGCGAGAGGGCGGCAGGTGACGCGTCGGCCGCGCCTGCTGAGCAGGACTTCGGGGCTGGCCCCGACGAGGCTGCAGCCGCGGAAGCCGTCGCCGGCCGCGGACAGGTCGACGGCGAACCCGTTGGCGGTCGGATTCTGGTGGATCATCCGTGCGGCCAACGATTCTGCGGAGATGGGGGCGTCCGCGCGGAGGGTGACGCTGCGCGCGGCCACCACCTTGCCGAGGGCACCCTCGCGCAGTCGCTCGACGAGGGACCGGACGCGGGCCACGTGCTCGGCGGGTTCGGGGACCTGCCGAACGACGCGGACGGAGGGGAGTGCGGCGACGGTGCCGGGCCGCCACGGGCCGTCCGTGAACTCCCACGATTCCGGGGCGGTCAGCGCGGCGGGACGTTCGGGATCGAACGGCAGCGCCCCGACGATCAGCCCGGTGTCACCGTTCGTGAGGGCGGCCGCGGCAGCGGCCGCGGTGTCGTACCCGTGCCGCACCCCGGATGTGCGCAGCGTCCGATCGGCGCGGGAGAGAAGGAAGCCGTCCATGGTGCACCCGACAGTAGTCGGGCGTCCGGACTACTTTCCGGGAGGCACGATCAGCACCGGGCGGTGACTGTGCCGCAACACGTGGTCGGCGACGCTGCTCTGCAGCAGCGACCGCAGACCGGTGGTGCCCCGGGTGCCCGTGACGATGATGTCGACCGCCAGTTCGTCCGACGTCTCGACGATCGCCGTCCAGATCGTGCTGGTGCACTCGATGCACCGACCCTCGGTGGTGAGCCCGGCGGCCTCGGCGAGCAGGATGCCCTCCTCGTTGGTGACCTTGGCGTCGGAGAACGCGACGTCCTCGGTCTCCTCGTCGGGCACCCACTCGGGTTGCATCACCCCGGACAGTCCCGACATGCGCGCGGCCTGACGGACCATCGGCTCCCACACCGTCACCAGCACAGCGCGATTGGAGGCGAGAAAGCGTCCGGCGCACTCCACGGCGCGCTTCGCGTTGTCGGATCCGTCGTAGGCGATCAACATCAAACCACCGGGCACCACGACCTCCTGAGTACGGGTTTCCTCTGTGTCCAGATTACCAAGACGGGCGGCAGCGGTCGTCGATTCGGGGCCTGCTGCGGGAGCATCGGCGGTCAACTGGGCTACCGTCGAACCCATGCGGATCAAGTATGCCCTCGCGCTCGCAGCCTGTACCGGCCTCGTCGCCGGATGTTCGTCGGGTGGTGGCGAGACGGTCGCGGAGTCGTCCTCGGCGACGCCGTCCCCGTCTTCCGTCGAGCCCGCGTCGCACACCGGCACCGCCGCGCCCGCCGCAGCACCGGTGTCGTGCGAGACGCAGTTCCTGCAGTCGTTGCCGTTGCGGCGCAAGCTCGCTCAGCTGCTGAACGTGGGCGTGACCGGCACCGCGGATGCCGCCCAGGTGGTCCGGAACGAGCAGGTCGGTGGCATCTTCATCGGAAGCTGGACCGACGAGACCATGCTCGCGAACCGCGAGGTTCCCCAGGTGGCCTCGGCGTCGTCGCTGCCGCTGATGGTGACGATCGACGAGGAGGGTGGGCGGGTGTCGCGCGTCGAGAACCTGCTCGGCGCCGATCCCTCCGCCCGGCAGACCGCGGCCACGATGACGGAGGAGCAGACGTATCAGATGGCGCTCGAGCGCGGGCGCGGACTGAAGGACCTCGGGGTCACCGTCAATTTCGCGCCCGACGTCGACGTCAGCAGCCAGCCCGACGACAGCGTCATCGGCGACCGCTCCTACTCCGACGATCCCGCCGTCGTCACCCGCTACGCCGACGCCTACGCGCGCGGCATGCGGGACGCGGGAATCCTTCCGGTGATCAAGCATTTCCCCGGTCACGGATCCGCGTCCGGCGACTCCCACACCGGGGCTGTCACCACCCCACCGCTCGAGCAGTTGCAGACCAAGGACCTCGTCCCGTTCCGGAATCTGGTCTCCACCGGGGTCGGCGTCATGCTCGGCCACCTCGAGGTGCCCGGCCTGACGGCGCCCGGAATCCCCGCCAGCATCAGCCCCGACGCCGTGGCGCTGCTGCGCGGCGGCACCGGCTACGGCGCGCCGCCGTTCACCGGCCCGATCTTCACCGACGACCTCAGCGGCATGCAGGCGATCACCGACCGCTACGACATCACCGAGGCCGTCGAGACGGCACTGGAGTCCGGTGTCGACGTCGCGCTGTGGCTCACCACCGACGACGTCCCGCGGGTCCTCGACCACCTCGAAGGCGTTGTGGCCTCGGGCAAGCTGCCGCAGCAGCGGGTCGACGAGGCGGTGCTGACGGTCGCGCGGGCGAAGGGCGCTCTGGCCTGCTAGTGCGCGGTGTGGGGACGGGGTGCTGGTATTCTTCTCGTCCGCCGGTCGAGCCCGGTTTCTTACCGTAGAGTAAGATAGCGGGTTCGACGATGATGGAGGACGAATGGCCGGCGGCACCAAGCGACTGCCGCGCGCAGTGCGCGAGCAGCAGATGCTCGACGCTGCCGTCGACGTCTTCTCCGACAGAGGTTTTCACGAGACGTCGATGGACGCGATCGCGGCCAGGGCGGAAATCTCGAAGCCGATGCTGTACCTCTACTACGGCTCCAAGGACGAACTGTTCGCGGCCTGCATCCAGCGGGAGGGGCTGCGCTTCGTCGAGGCGCTCGCACCGGCCGGTGATCCCGGGCTGAGCCCGCGTGAACAGCTGCGCCGCGCGCTCGAGGGGTTCCTCGGGTTCGTGGGCAAACATCGCAAGTCGTGGATGGTGCTGTACCGCCAGGCGATGGGGCAGCAGGCGTTCGTGGGGTCGGTGCAGTCGAGCCGCGACCGGCTGATCGAACTCACCGCACACCTGCTCGAGTCCAGCACGAAGGATCCGGAGCCGGGCCAGGATTTCGAACTGATCGCCATCGCCCTGGTCGGGGCCGGTGAGGCCGTGGCCGACCGGGTCGCCGGCGGCGAGATCGAGGTCGACGCCGCCGCCGACCTGCTGGAGTCGCTGGCGTGGCGCGGCCTCGCGGGCAAGAAGAAGCCGGAGTGAACGGGACGCTCGTTCGATCAGGTCGAACGAGCGTCCCGTTCGTCCCCGTCAGCGCAGCGTCGCGGTGAGGTGCGGGTACCCCTTCTTCGGGTGCTTGATCGACAGATCCCAGCCGTCGGCGGTCCGATCGGCGTACACGTTCAGCGTGGACGGCAGCAGGATCGGCTTGCCGAAGCGCACGCTGTAGGTGACGGCGTCCGGGATCCGGCCCTCCACCGAACCCAGGACCGCGGCCGCACTCCACATGCCGTGCGCGATGGTCTTCGGGAACCCGAAAGCCTTGGCGCCCAACGTTGACACGTGAATCGGATTCCGGTCGCCGGACACCGCCGCGTACTTGCCGATCGTCTTCTGATCGACCCGCAGCGTCCGCAGCGGGCGCGGCGGCTCCTCCTCGGCCTTCGGCTCGGGGCCGGGCTGACCGGACAGCGACGTCTTCTGCTGACGCAGGAACGTCGACGTCTGCTTCCACACCAACTCGCGTCCGACCCGGATCTCGCTGATCACGTCGATGAGCAGCCCCTTGCGGTGCTCACGCAGATTCTCCGCGTGCACCGACACGTCGAGGGGTTCGACCACCGAGATCGGGCGGAACTGCTCGATGACGTTCTCCGCGTGCACGGAACCGATGGCGGGGAAGGGGAAACCCTCGGACACCATCAGCTTCATCACCACCGGGAACACCAAGGTGAACGGGTATGTGAGCGGCAGGGTGTCGCCGAAGCGCAGCCCCGTCACTCGGTCGTACGCCGCCAGGTTGTCGGGATCCACGTGCACGCCGCTCAGGACGAGCGTCGTGTCCGGGGCGCTGTGCCCGCTCGCACCGATGACCGGCAGCGCGCTGCGCACGGCGCGGGTGTAAATGTCGAGCGTGCCCGGCTTCTCCGTGAGTTGCACGACCTTGCCCGACATCAGGCCCCCAGCAGGCTCTGGCCGCAGACGCGGACGATCTGCCCGGTGACGGCGTTCGACGCGGGGCTCGCGAAGTACGCGACGGTCTCGGCGACGTCGACGGTCTCGCCGCCCTGCAGCAGCGAACTCATGCGGCGTCCGGCCTCGCGCGTCGCGAAGGGGATCGCCGCCGTCATCGCGGTCTCGATGAAGCCGGGGGCGACGGCGTTGATGGTGATCTTCTTCTTCGCGAGCACCGGCGCGGACGCCTGCACGAGTCCGATGACACCGGCCTTGGAGGTGCCGTAGTTGGTCTGGCCCCGGTTGCCCGCGATGCCGGCGATGGAGGAGACGTCGATCACGCGGCCGCCTTCCTTCAGCGCACCCTTGGCGACGAGGACGTCGGTGATGCGCTGCGGCGCAAGGAGGTTCACGCCGAGCACCATGTTCCAGCGGCCCTCGTCCATGTTGGCGAGCGTCTTGTCGCGGGTGATGCCGGCGTTGTGGACGATGATGTCTGCGCCGCCGTGCCGTTCGAGGACGAACTCGGCGAGCTTGTCGGCGGCGTCGTCCGCGGTCACGTCCAGGGCGAGGGAGGTGCCGCCGACCTTGTTGGCGGTCTCGGACAGCGCCTCACCGGCGGCCGGGATGTCTGCGCAGATGACGTGCGCGCCGTCGCGGGAGAGGACCTCGGCGATGGTCGCGCCGATGCCGCGGGCCGCACCGGTGACGACGGCGACCTTCCCGTCGAGCGGCTTGTCCCAGTCGGCGGGTGCGACGGAATCCTCGGACCCGACGCGGATGACCTGGCCGCTGACGAACGCGGACTTGGCCGACAGCAGGAAGCGCAGCGTGGATTCGAGACCCGACAGTCCGGTGGCGGCATTCGGCGAGACGTAGACGAGCTGAGCGGTGGCGCCGCGCTTGACCTCCTTGCCGACACTGCGGGTGAAGCCCTCGAGCGCACGCTGGGCGATGTGCTCGTCGACGTCGGACGTCTCCTCGGGGGTGGTTCCGATGACGACGACGCGCGCGGACGGTGCGAGGTTGCGGATGACCGGCTGGAAGAACTCGAACAGCTGCTCGAGCTCGGTGACCGAGCCGATGCCTGTGGCGTCGAACACCAGGGCGCCGTACCTGTCGTCGCCCGCGCCCGCGGCGGGGTAGTCGGACAGGAGTTCGCGCAGCGGCTCGACGAGGCGGCCCTTGCCGCCGATCAGGACCGGGCCGGCGAGCGCCGGCTCGCCGTGCTTGTATCGCCGCAGGTTCTCGGGCCGCGGCAGTCCCGCCTTCGCCGCGATGAACGCGCCGGGTGCGGATGAGAGGAACTGGGAATAGAGGTCGGGAGCTCCCTTGCTGGCTGCCACGGTCCTACCTTCTGTCGTCGTTCGGCGGTCAGTCACCGAGCACCGAGTGGAGTGCGGTGTCGACAAGTAACTTACTCCTGAGTAAGAATAGTAGCCAACAGGTAATCGCACCAGATCCTTGGAGACGTCAGTGACCAGCAAAGCTCGCACCAACTCGAACTCCGCTGCGGCCCCGAAGCCGGGCGGAAAGCAGCAGCGTCCCGTCGCGATCGTCGGCGGAAACCGCATCCCGTTCGCCCGCTCCGACCGAAAGTACGCGCAGGCGTCCAACCAGGACATGTTCACCGCCACCCTCGACGGACTGGTGAGCCGCTTCAACCTCCAGGGCGAGAAGCTGGGCCTCGTCGCGGGCGGCGCCGTCCTCAAGCACAGCCGCGACTTCAACCTGATGCGCGAATGCGTCCTCGGCAGCGCCCTCAGCCCCTACACCCCGGCCTTCGACCTGCAGCAGGCCTGCGGCACCGGACTGCAGTCGATCGTCGCGGTCGGTGACGCCATCGCGGCCGGCCGCATCGACGCCGGTGTCGGCGGCGGCGTCGACACCACGTCGGACGCCCCGATCGGCGTCAACGACGAACTCCGCGAATTCCTGCTGTCCCTGAACCGCGCGAAGAGCACCGGCGACCGCATCAAACTCCTCGGGAACGTCCGCCCGTCCATGCTCGGCATCGAGATCCCCCGCAACGGCGAACCCCGCACCGGCCTGTCCATGGGCGAGCACGCCGCCATCACCGCCAAGGAGTTCGGTGTCCGCCGCGAGGACCAGGACGCACTGGCCGCCGCCAGCCACCAGAACATGGCCGCCGCCTACGACCGCGGATTCTTCGACGACCTGGTCACCCCGTTCCTCGGCCTCACCCGCGACGACAACCTGCGTCCCGATTCCAGCGCCGAGAAGCTCGCCAAGCTGAAGCCGGTCTTCGGGGTGAAGGCGGGCGACGCCACCATGACGGCGGGCAACTCCACCCCGCTCACCGACGGTGCGTCCGCGGTCCTGCTCTCCACGGACGAATGGGCCGCCGAGCGCAAGCTTCCGGTCCTCGCGCACCTCGTCGACTCCGAGACCGCGGCCGTCGACTACATCCACGGCAAGGACGGGCTCCTCATGGCGCCCACGTACGCCATCCCGCGCCTGCTGGCCCGCAACGGCCTCACCCTGCAGGACTTCGACTTCTACGAGATCCACGAGGCGTTCGCGTCCGTCGTGCTCGCGACGCTGCAGGCATTCGAATCCGACGAGTACTGCAAGGAGCGCCTGGGGCTCGACGGCGCACTCGGCTCCATCGACCGCAGCAAGCTCAACGTCAACGGCTCGTCGCTGGCGGCGGGCCACCCGTTCGCCGCGACCGGCGGGCGCATCGTCGCCTCGCTCGCCAAGATGCTCGCGGAGAAGGGTTCGGGCCGCGGCCTGATCTCCATCTGCGCCGCCGGCGGCCAGGGTGTGACGGCAATCATAGAGGCGTGAACCGACTGGCCTTTCCGGTAGCTGGGAGACCGGAAAGGCCAGCGTGTGCGCGGTGCGAGCGGGGATCCGGCAACGAGGGGTGGCCGGATCCCCGAAAACTTTTCCGACAGGTGTAACGCTGGAGATTAGCTGGCGATATCCCTGTCAGCCCCGTGTTGCTGCCTGACCCCCGACCTGGCAGCAGCGCGGGGCTCTTGCATTTCCGGCGGCCGGTAGGCTGACGTGGGGGTCTCGACCGGGCCTCGCTCGGATCGGATCGCGCTTGAAATGCAACGAGCACCGACGGCAAGCTGAGGCCCGCACGAAGGACGACTCGGTGAGAGGGCCACGGTGAACCACGAAGACGGCGACAAGGGGAGCACTGCACCCGAACGGTCGACGCCGGACCCTTCCACGACGCCCGACAGCGTCGAACCCGAGAACGCGGCCGACGAGCCTGCTTCGGAAGCGGAGGAGGTGACGTTTCCCGACGAGACGCCGGTGACGCAGCCGAGTGCCGACGAGGCCCCGACCACGCAGCCGAGTGCCGACGAGGCTCCGACAACGCAGCCGAGTGCCGACGAGGCTCCGACAACGCAGTTGGACCTCGGTGACCTGGGGGAACGGTCCGAGGAGCAGCCTCCCGAGGCCCCGTTGTGGGTGGAGCCGCCGGCGAACGAGGACGTCACGCAGGTGATTCCCGCGATTCCGCCGGGCCCCGTTCCCGGGCCGACGCAGGCGTACACCAGGCCGGCCGACGAGCCGACCGTGGTTGCTCCGGCCGCCGCGGCTCCGGTCCCGCCGCAGCCGGAACCGGAACCTTCCGCGCCTGCCGAGCCGTCCACGGAATCGACAACCCGTGCTCCCTGGGTGAAGATCGCAGCGGTCACCGGGGGTGTGATCGCCCTGATCGGCATCGCCTACGCCGCGGACCTCGCGGTGTCCTCGGGAAACGTGCCGCGCGGGGTGACCGTGGCGGGCGTCGATGTGGGTGGCTCGACCCGCGAGGAGGCGGAGGCCACGTTGCAGGCGCAGGTCGGCCCGCGCGTCGGTCAGCCGCTGACGGTGCAGGCCGGCGACGTGTCGACGGAACTCGTTCCGTCCGCGGCCGGGCTCGGGGTCGACTGGGAAGCCACCCTCGACCGGGCCCATTCGCAGCCGCTCAACCCGTTCACCAGGGTGGCGTCGTTCTTCACCACCGACGAGATCGGGGTGGTGTCGACTCGCGACGAGGCGGCGCTGGCGTCCGCCGTCGACGGCCTTCGCAGTGAGACCGACCGCGCGTCCCGCGAGGGGACCGTCGTGTTCGAGGGCGCGACCCCCGTGCCGGTGGATCCGTCGACCGGGCAGAACCTGAACGGTGAGGGTGCCGAGGCGGCGTTGATCGAGAAGTGGGCGTTCGGCCGGACGGTGGATCTGCCCGTCGACGTCGTGCCCGTGTCGGTGACGCAGGAGGGTGTCCAGCGGGCGCTCAACGATGTTGCGGTGCCGGCGGCGTCCGCCGATCTGGTGGTCACCGGTCGTGACGGCAAGGTCGCGACCGCGCCGCGTCAGCAGATCGGCGCCATCGTCGGATTCGAACCGGACGGCAACGGCGGGTTGAAACCGACGTACAACGTCGAGGCCGCGACCGGCATCCTCGCCCCGCAGCTCGTGTCGACGGAGATCGTTCCGAAGGACGCGAAGATCACGCTCGACGGGGGATCACCGACTGTCGTCCCCGCCGTTGTCGGCGATCTGGTGCAGTGGCCCAAGACGTTGGAGACACTGCCCGAGGTGTTGCGCGGCAACGGTTCTCACACCACCGCTGCGGTGTACGGACCGATTCCGCCCGCCCTCACGACGGAGGCCGCGCAGGCGCTGGGTGTGAAGGAAGTGGTCGGCGAGTTCACGACCGGCGGTTTCTCGGCGGCGTCCGGGACGAACATCCGGCTCGCTGCCAGCGAGATCAACGGGGCACTGATCAAGCCGGGCGACACGTTCTCGCTCAACGGGTACACGGGTCCGCGCGGTACCGCTCAGGGCTATGTGGAGTCGGGCATCATCAACAACGGCCGCCCGGACACCGCCGTCGGCGGCGGTGTGAGCCAGGTGGCGACGACGCTCTACAACGCCGCGTATTTCGCCGGCATGGAGGACGTCGCGCACACCGAGCACTCGTACTACATCTCGCGGTACCCCGAGGCGCGGGAGGCCACCGTCTTCGAGGGCGCCATCGACCTGCAGTTCCGGAACACCGGAAAGACGGGTGTGATGATCCAGGCCATCGGCGGCGCCTCGGATCTGACCATCCGGTTCTGGGGTACCAAGTCGGTCGACGTCGAGTCGATCACCGGCAACCGCACCAAGCCGACGCAGCCCGACACGGTCACCCTGCCCGCCGGTGACCACTGCATCGCCTCCAGCGGCGCACCGGGGTTCACCGCCAGCGACACCCGGGTGATCTCCGATCACGCCACCGGCCAGGAGATCTCCCGGGACACCAGGACCGTCCGCTACGACCCCGTCCCGATCGTGAAGTGCGAGGAACCCGGCGCTCCCAAGCCCGACGAGCGCACCCCCGCCGCGTCGCCGGCCCCGTCCGCTCCGGCGGAGAGCCCGACCGCCACCCCGAAGCCGAAGCCGAACGACGGCGAATAGACGCACCACTTCTCTGTTCGCACACACCCTTTCGAGGAAGAAAAGCTGAGCGCGAACTGAGAAAGGGTGCGGCTACAGCGACCGCACCGTGAGCGGCTGGGCGGACGGGAGCGGCGCCTGGACAACCCATCCTCGCGGCGATTCGGCCCGGGCGATCGCGCGGCGGACCCGGTCCACCGCCTGTGAAGGCGACTCGAGGTCTTCCCAGGTCCACCGCACCACCCGGAATCCGAGGTCGCGCAGTGCATCCTCGCGTTGTTTCTCGGCGAATACTGCGTCGCCGGGTGATTGCCCCGGTTTCAGCAGCCGTCCGTACTTGACGCGTCCGTCGAACTCCCCGAGCACGATGCCGTCGAAGTGGAAGTCGACGCGCCCGACACGGCGCCCGCCGGGATCGAACACCTCACCTTGCTGGGAGGGAACGGCGAGCCCGGCCCGCGCCAACATCACCCGGCTCCGCGATTCCCCGACACTTTCGCTGTGCCCGCTCACGAAGTGAACGACCCTGCGCGCCGCGTCGATCCCGTGCCGCCGCGCGGCGAGGGCGAGTTCTGCGCCCAGTTCGTCGCGGCTGATGCCGAACGTGCGGACCGCCGCGTCACCGGCCACGACGGCCTGCTCGAACGGCAGCGTCCTCGCGAGGTCGACGACGGTCCGCGCCGGGAGGGTCAGCGCGTGTCCGTCCACCACTGCCACCCGGTCTCCGATCGGGGCGCAGTGCACCGTGACCCGTCGCTTGACCCGGCCGCCTCCCCGCCGGTTTCTGGTGACGTGAACGCGGTCGAGGGCCGTTCGCCACAGCGGCAGTCCGTACACGACGGCCGCGGACTGGTGGCTGAGTACCGCGTCGTCCGAGAGGGCGTGAAGTGTCGAATCGATCAGGAAGCGATGACGTTCCTCGTCGCCGAGCGCCGAGCACACCGCCGCGGAGAGGTACGCGCCGCGGCCGATGCGTTGCCACTCACCGCGCGTGTAGAGGCGTCGGATCTCGTCGTCGCTGTAGCCGCGGCCCAACGCCTCCTGGCGTCGCAGCATCGCCCCCGGGTCGTGTTCCATGGGAACGATTCGCGCCGGGGCGACGCCGCGAATCCGGCTCGGCGGACCGGGCTGTGGATGACCCGAGGGTTGTGGACAACTCCCGCACTCCTTCTCTGCCCGCCTCTGCCCGCGCACTGGCTGTGGGGTCAGAGAAGGTATGCGTCGACCGAGAAGGAGTGCCGGAGTCCACAAAGCCCTGTGAAGCCGATCAGAACGCTGCTTCGTCGAGCTCCATGATGTCGTTGTCGAGGTTCGCGACGATGCCGCGGGTGGCGGTCAGCTCGGGCAGCACGTTCTTCGCGAAGAAGGACGCGATGGCGACCTTGCCCTCGTAGAACGCCTTGTCCTTGTCGGAGGCACCTTCGTCGAGGGCCTTGATCGCGATCTCGGACTGGCGCAGGAGCTGCCAGCCGATGAGGAGGTCGCCGACGGACATCAGGAACCGGACGGAGCCGAGACCGACCTTGTACAGCTCGGACGGCTGCTCCTGTGCGCCCATGAGGTACCCGGTGAGGGTGGCGGCCATGGTCTGGACGTCCTCGAGGGCGGTGGCGAGCAGGGCGCGCTCGGCCTTGAGGCGACCGTTGCCGGCCTCGGTGTCGATGAACTTCTTGACCTCGCCTGCGACGTGGGCGAGTGCCACGCCGCGGTCGCGGGCGATCTTGCGGAAGAAGAAGTCCTGCGCCTGGATGGCGGTGGTGCCCTCGTACAGCGAGTCGATCTTGGCGTCGCGGATGTACTGCTCGATCGGGTAGTCCTGCAGGAAGCCGGAACCGCCGAAGGTCTGCAGGCTGTCCGTCAGGTACTGGTAGGCCCGCTCGGAGCCGACACCCTTGACGATCGGGAGCAGCAGGTCGTTGACGCGGAACGCGAGGTCCTTGTCGGCGCCGGACACCAGCTTGGCGGTGGCCTCGTCCTGGTGCGCCGCGGTGTACAGGTACACGGCGCGCAGGCCTTCGGCGTACGCCTTCTGCATGGCGAGGGCGCGACGGACGTCGGGGTGGTGCGTGATGGTGACGCGCGGGGCGGCCTTGTCCGTCATCTGCGTGAGGTCGGCGCCCTGGACGCGTTCCTTCGCGTAGTCGAGGGCGTTGAGGTAGCCGGTGGAGAGGGTGGCGATAGCCTTGGTGCCGACCATCATCCGGGCGTGCTCGATGACGTCGAACATCTGCGCGATGCCGTTGTGGACCTCGCCGACGAGCCAGCCCTGGGCGGGAATGCCGTGGCCGCCGAAGGTCACCTCGCACGTCGCGGAGACCTTCAGGCCCATCTTGTGCTCGACGTTGGTGACGAAGGCGCCGTTACGCTCGCCCAATTCGTTGGTCTCGAAGTTGAAGTGCGTCTTCGGGACGAAGAACAGCGACAGTCCCTTGGTGCCGGGGCCTGCGCCCTCGGGGCGGGCCAGGACGAGGTGGAAGATGTTCTCGAACAGGTCGTCGGAGTCGGCGGACGTGATGAACCGCTTGACGCCCTCGATGTGCCAGGAGCCGTCGTCCTGCTTGATGGCCTTGGTGCGGCCTGCGCCGACGTCGGAACCGGCATYGGGTTCGGTGAGGACCATGGTGGCACCCCAGCCGCGCTCGACGCAGGTGGCGGCCCACTTCTTCTGCTCGTCGGTGCCGTTGTGGAACAGCACGTCCGCGAACGCGGGTCCGGCCTGGTACATGTGCGCGGCCGGCTGGGCGCCGAGGATCAGCTCACCGATGGCCCACACGACGGACCGGGGGACGGGGACGCCGCCGATCTCTTCGGAGAGTCCCATGCGGTACCACTCGGCGTCCCACAGTGCGCGGAACGACTTCTTGAAGGATTCCGGCAGGGTGACGGTGTGATTCTCGGGGTCGAAGACCGGAGGGTTGCGGTCGGCGTCGGCGAAGGACTCGCCCAGCGGTCCCTCGGCGAGGCGGGCAACTTCACTGAGCATGTTGCGGACGGTGTCGGCGTCGAGATCGCCCCACACGCCGTCACTCAGCGGCTGCTCGAGACCGAGTACCTCGAAGAGGTTGAACTCCAGGTCGCGGACGTTGCTCTTGTAATGGCCCATGTCTTCTGTCTCTCCCAGTGAGATGGTGCGGTCTATCCGTTAGTACCGCCCAAGTTATTACTCGTCGGTAACATCAGCGATATTACGCGCCATTTACCGGACTGCCAAGACTCGGGCGGCGTGCGACGAGGAGTGCGTCGATCGCCGTTCCCGCGTCCGTCTCGCGGAATCGCCGTTCGGCGACGTCCACGTTCAGGCGACCGTCGAGCATGGTCACCAAATCGTCTGGTGTGTAGAGGATTTCGATGTCCTGTGGACCCCCGACTCCCTGCGACAAGTTAACGGCGTCATGCCCCAAAATCATGAGGATTCCGTCAGGTTTCAGCGCGGATATGGCGCGGTTCACAACCTCCAGACGCTCCTCGGGAGCGAGATGGAGGTAGATCATGAGCACCAGGTCGTACTCGCCGCCGAGGTCCGAACCGGTGACGTCGGCGACGCGGTACTCGAGCCGTTCCCGGACCGAGCGGGGCGCCTCGGCGGCCACCCGGCGGGCCTTGTCGAGGGCGACGGCCGAGTAGTCGAGCCCCGTCACCTCCCAGCCGCGGGTGGCGAGCCAGTGCGCGTTGCGGCCCTCCCCGCACGCGAGGTCGAGTGCGCGACCGCGGGGGAGCGCGGTGACCTGCTCGACCACGACGGCGTTGGGTGGCGCGCCCCACACCAGTTCGCTCTGTGAATACCGTTCGTCCCAGGCAGCTGCATCCATGCCCCGACGCTAGTACGACCGCTACGGAGTGAGCGTGGTGCGCATCAGGAGAACGTTGTAGTTGTTGTGCACCGTCGTGAGGAAGTAGAGGTCGCGTCCCGACGACCACGGGTGGATGTAGGCGCCGTACGCGGTGGGCAGTTCCCGGGTGTCGACGAGTACCTCGGGTGGGCCCCACGGTCCGGTCACCGACGGTGCGCGGCGCATGACCACCGAGTTGAACTGATCGGTGGTCAGCATGAGGTACTGCCCGAGGTATTCGTTGTACGCGACGGACAATTCGCCGACGCCGCCCGGCATGATCGGCTTGGCGACGTCGGGGTTGCCCTTGATCCACTTGGCGCCGTCGAAGTACTCGTACGCGCCGAGGTCCATGATCTGGGGTTCCGGGACGCGGGCGATGTGGACGAGTCCGCCGCGCCCGGCGGGTGTGCCGTACTGGTAGACGAAGCCGTCGGCCTTGACGAACGCGCTCATCTGGAAGTTGGCGTTGCCCCCGACGTTCGGGCGCTGCGTCTCGGGGGCGACGGTCCAGTTCTCGCCGTTGTCCTGCGAGTAGACGAGGCCGGAGTAGTTGGTGTCCCACGTGCCCGCCGGACCCCAGTTCTTCACCGACATCATGCTCAGCACCTGGGTGTTGCCGACGGCGACGCCCGCGGTGGGGATGCGGCTGATCTCGACGAACGGGATCTTCGGGCTGGGGACGAGCTCCTTGGACTGGCCGAAGATGTCGCGGGGTGAGCTGTCGAAGTTCATCCCGTCGGACAGGATGCCGTCCGAGCTGCGGAAGAGTGTGCTGCTGCGCCAGGCCCACAGGCTGCCCGACAGCAGGTTGGGCAGTCCGAGTCCGGCGGAGTCGCCGAACGCCGTGAGGACCTGGCCCTGGCCGTTGTCCCACATGACGCCGAGGTCGGTGCCGAGGACGTTGGCGTCCTGGGTGCGGTTGGGACTGAGCATACCGGTCTGTTGGGCGACCGCCTGGGTGCGTCCGGTGAGGTGGGGAATCCCGTTGGTGCCGTTGAGTCCGGGGATCGGATTGATGGCGTTGGGGTTCGCGGCGGCCGGGCCCGCGAATGCGATCAACGTCACGGCCGCGCCGACGAGCGAGGCTGCTGCAAGAGCTCTGGTTCGCTTCACGAAGGTCACTCCATCTCTAGCAGCAGGCGGCACTGCGTGGCCTGAAGAGACCACTCCCCCTACCGGTGATCAACTGCTGGAAATCGCGAGAAGTCTAACAAGTCTGTTCTTCCGAAAGTGTCGATTTGACCGCCCTGTTCGTTTCATCCGTGCCCCTGCAGATCCGATGTTACCCGCGAGTAACAGGAACCGGTGCTACCCGCGGGGCGGCTGCCGACGTAACGTGTGCTGGCGACAAGTCCACACTGCGCGTAACCACGCGGGACCTGATGAGGAGATCGATCGATGGGAAAGCAGATTGCCACCGTGGCTGGAGGTCGGCAGTCCGCCCTTCTCGGGCTCGGCGTGTACCGGCCCGAACGGGTCGTCACCAACGACGAGATCTGTGAACTGATCGACTCGAACGACGAGTGGATCCAGTCGCGCTCGGGCATCCGCAACCGGCGGTTCGCGGCGGAGGACGAGAACGTCGTCACGATGTCCATCGAGGCGGGGCGCAAGGCGATCGAGGCGAGCGGGATCGACCCCGAGCAGATCGGGTGCGTCATCGTCGCCACGTCGACGTACCTGCTGCTGACACCGCCTGCTGCCGCGCTGGTGGCCGACGCCCTCGGCACCAACGGGCCGGGAGCGTTCGACCTGGGCGGTGGATGTGCGGGCTTCTGCACGGCGCTGACCGTGGCGTCCGACCTGGTTCGCGGCGGATCCGTCGACTACGCCCTCGTGGTGGGTGTCGAGAAGATGAGCATCACCACCGACCCGACCGACCGCTCGACGCGCTTCATCTTCGGTGACGGCGCCGGGGCCGTGGTCGTCGGCAAGAGCGACGTCGCAGGCATCGGACCGGTGGAGTGGGGTTCGGACGGCTCCCAGGCCGACGCGATCGTGCAGGACCTGGATTGGTACGAATACATCACGACCCCGGGTGCGACGCGTCCGTACATCAAGATGGCGGGTACCGCCGTGTTCCGCTGGGCCGCCTTCGAGATGGGCAAGGTCGCGCTGCGGGCGGTCGAAAAGGCCGGCATGTCGGTCGACGATCTCGACGCGTTCGTCCCGCACCAGGCCAACTCGCGGATCACCGAGGTGATCGCGCGCAGCATGAAGCTTCCCGAGGGTGTGCCCGTGTCCGACGACATCGCCGAGAGCGGCAACACGTCGGCGGCATCGGTGCCGCTCGCCATGGAGGAGATGCTGCAGTCCGGCGCCACCAAGCCCGGCGACACCGCCCTGCTGCTCGCCTTCGGCGCCGGGCTGTCCTACGCGGCCCAGGTCGTGACGATGCCGGTACTCGCGAAGAACTGACCCGGTCCCGTCGGGGGCAGGAAAGCAGGGATCGATGGGTGTCACCCGGCAGTCGGTCGCCGTCGCGGTGCTGATGTCCTCCGCCGTGGCCCTCGCGGGCTGCGGCGGCGGGAGCACCGGTGGGGCCGGCACCTCGACGGTGTCCGGCTCTGCGGTGGAACTGAACTCGGGCGGTGACTGCGCGGGCCGCGACGTGATCGTCAACCGGGACGGTGCCGGGGTCGTCCTCGAGGGCGAGTGCGGCACCGTCACCATCGAGGCCAACGGTGTCTCGGCGACCGTCGCCACGTCGAACGCGGTCGTCGTGCGCGGTCAGGACACCAGCGTTGTCGGCGGGCAGACCGGAACGCTCACCATCTCGGGGCGCAGCAACAGTTCCACCATCGACGTCGTCGAATCGATCGAACTGCAGGGCAACGCCGTGACCGTGCTCGGCAAGCAGGCGGAGCGGATCTCGGTCACCGGAAGCGGGAACTCCCTGAACGTCGACGACGCCGGTGCGATGACGGTGAGTGGCAACGACAACTTCGTGCGCGCGGTGTCCCTCGACTCCCTCGAAGTGACCGGTTCCAACAACTCCGTCGACTGGGACTCCGGTGCGACCGCCCCGGCGGTCGACACCGGCTCCGAGAACCGGCTCACCCCGCCCGGAGCGTGATCACCGCGCGCCGCACCCGGTGAGCACCGCGGCCATCGCATCGCGTTCGGGCGGCGTCACCCAGAGTCGGTACGCCACTTTCACTTCCACCTGCCGTGCCACGTAGGTGCAGCGGTACGCCGCCAGCGGGGGCAGCCACGTCGACGCGTCGGCATCGCTCTTGCGCTGATTGGTGGGTCCGTCCACCGCCTGCAGATTGCGGGGATCGTTCGCGAGGTCGGCCCGCGTCTGCGCGTCGAGGAGCTGAGCGCCCTTCTGCCACGCGTCCGACAGCGCCACCACGTGATCGATCTGCACGGCGTCCGACGTCTTCGTGCCGCGGGTGAACGCAATGATGTTGCCCGTGTAGAGATCCCGCAACGTACCCGGCTGCACCACGCAGTCGCGGGTGCGGTCCCGCGACGTGATGTCGACGAGGTCGCGGCGCAGGATGTCGTTGCGGGTGTCGCAGCCGTTGCGTCCGAGCGCGACCGACACGTTGTCGGTCCAGCTGGGGCCGAACAGCTCCCGGTCGTACCCCGTCTTCGGTGCCCTGCCCTTCACCTCGAGGGTGGACAGCTGGGTGAAGGCCACCTGGATCTGTTGTGCGTCAGTGGCTTCCGCCGGCGCGGCCGGTCCGGTTCCGGAGGCGAGGGTGTCGTCGGGATCCGGTGAGAGCATCGTGACGAGCACGACGACGAGCAGGCCGGCGAGGATCCAGGGCCACTTGGTTCTGATGGTCGTGATGATGGAGCCGGTGTTCGGTACCGCAGAGCGGGGCATGAATCTCTCCTGAAATCAACGCTGTTCGTCATTTCTATCAGGAGTGACCCGGCAAACCGGTGAACGACCCGGGTTTACGTGGCGGCGCCCAGCAGCAGCGGAATCAGCAACTCGTCGTCGGTGAGCGCGCCGTGCTGCCCGGGCAGGGCGGACAGCCGCGACTCCGCCTTGCGCCGGACCACCGCGACACCGCCCTGCGCGATGGCGACGACGTCTCCGATGCGGCCCTGCACTTCGGACCGCACGGCGGGACCGAACAGTCCCGCGGTGACGGCCTCGTCTCTGGTGCCGATCCACATGCGGTGTCCCAGTTCGCCCCTCCACCGGGCGGCGACGTCGTGCGCGGCTCCGGCTCGCGCGTGGACGTGCCTGCACCGCGGTTCGCCTGCGAGCGCCACCACGCCGTCGGAGAGCGCGGGTGTGTCGTCGAAGTCAATTTTGTCGGCGTCGTCGACGGTGACCATGCCGTGGTCGGCGGTGACGTGGAGGGCGGCGCCCGGTTGCGCGATCGCGAGTTCCGCAGCGAGTCTCTCGACGAGCCGGTCGACGAGGTCGAGTTGGTGCAGCCACGGTGCGGATCCCGGACCGTAGATGTGCCCGAGGGTGTCGATTTCGCTGAGATAGCAGTAGGTGAGCGTCCGTTCGCCGGATCGGGCCGCGGTGACGACGTGTGCGATCAGGTCACCGTACGCGTGTATTCCGGCGAACTTCCCGCCGCGGAGGACGGCACGGGTGAGCCCGGACCCGTCGAACTTCGCCGGAACCACGGTGGTGCACGCGATACCGGCTGCCGCGGCACGCTCGAACACGGTCGGTGCGGGCTGCAGGACCTCGGGGACCAGCCGGGTGAGTTCGTCGCCCTTGTGGCCTGCGCGCCACGACAACCAGTTGATCGTGCCGCGGACCTCACGAACGTATGACTGGTAGCCCGTGATGCCGTGACCGCCGGACGGCAGTCCCGTGCCGAACGACGCGATGCTGGTGGCGGTCGTGGTGGGGAACCCCGCCCGGATCGGCCGTCCGGTCAGGCTGTCGAGAAACGGGGCGCGCTCGCGGTGACGACGCAGCAGGCTCCAGCCGAGGCCGTCGATCAGTATCACGACGGTGTGCCTGCTGTCCGGTAGGTGCAGCCGGTTCGGCTCGCCGGCGACACCCAGCGAAGCGAGGACGGACGGCATGAGGTTGGACAGCGTGGGCTGTGAATACACGTCGAGCGGGGGCGCCGTAACGGTCATGACTCCCACTATGGTGGATCGGCCGAGGCTGCACTACGGAGTCGGCTCAGTACAGGTCCACCGGCTGGCCGTCGGAGGGGAACGGCAGCGAGGTGTAGTTGAGCGGGGCGACGTAGCCGGGGCTCACCTGCCAGTCGAATCGCTGCAGCAGGTGGTGCATGACCGTCTTGATCTCGGCGCCCGCGAAGTGCATCCCCAGGCATTTGTGCACGCCGCCGCCGAACGGCTCCCACGCGAACCGGTGGACCTTGTCCTCGCGGCGTTCGGGTGCGAACCGCTCGGGGTCGAACCTCTCCGGGTCGGGCCAGTACTCGGGCATGTGGTGGGTGAAGTGCACGACCACCGACATGTACGTGCCCTTCGGGATGTAGTGGCCGAGCACCTCGGTGTCCCGGACCGCTCGCCGCGCGACCACCGGGACCGGTGGAACGAGGCGCATGCATTCCTTCATGACGAGGTCGAGGTCGGTCAGTTCTTCGAGTTCGGCGTAGCCGGGGGTGGACGTGCCGAGCGCCGCGGACTGCCGCCTGCAGCGCTCCTGCCATTCGGGATGCTGGCCGAGGTACTGCATCATCGTCGACAGCGTGATGGTGGACGTGTCGTGCGCCGCCATCAGCAGGAAGATCATGTGGTTGATGACGTCGTCGTCGCTGAACCGTTGTCCGTCTTCGGATTCGATGTGGCACAGGGCGGAGAACAGATCTTCGCCCGCACCTGCGCGACGGGCCGGCAGGTACCGGCGGAAGAACTCCTCGAGTCGGCGGCGTCCGTCGATGCCACGCTTCCACCGCGTTCCGGGCAGCGGGTACCGCACCACCGACGTGGCGGCCTGCACGCAGTCGATGAAGGCCTTGTTGACCTCGGCCATCTCCCGTGGCGTCGACCCCTCGGCGCCGCCCATGAAGATGCTCGTGGCGAGATCGAGCGTCAGTTCCTTCAGCGCCGGGTACACGGCGAAACCCGGGGTGGGCCGCCAGGTGTCGAGCCCGTTCGCGACGGCCGGATGCAGTGCCTCGGTGTAGCGCGACAGTCGGTCCCGGGTGAAAGCCTGCTGCATGATTCGCCGGTGGACGAGGTGTTCGTCGCCGTCGAGGAGCATGAGCCCCCGGTGGAAGAATGGTCCGATCAGCACGCTCCACCCGTCGCTGTTGACGAAGGCGCGGTCCTTGTTCTGCAGCACGGTCTGGCAGCCGTCGGGGCCGAGCACGGTGACCCATCTCTTGCCGGCCATGCTCAGCCAGGACACGGGGCCGTAGCGGTCCCAGCGGCTCTGGAGCAGTCCCATCGGGTCGCGGAAGTACTCCAGGGAGTGTCCGATGACGGGGAATCCGGCATTCCCCGAGATGGGACTGAGCGTGCTTTCCTGCGGCGGAGCAGCGAGAACTTTGGGCACGGGCACTCCCTCATCGGGTATGTGACAGGACGCCATGTCAGATGTCTGTAGTGTGCGTCACACCAGGTGGTCTGTCAACATCGAGTCATGAGCCAGCCGGCGCGGCAGTACCGCGGGAGAAGTTCGGAGGAGCGCGCGGCCGAACGTCGTGCGCGACTTCTCGAAGCGGGGCTGCAGGTCTTCGGGACCGTCGGCGGCGACAAGGCGACCATGACCGCCATCTGCGCCGAGGCGAAACTGACGGAACGCTATTTCTACGAGAGCTTCCGCGGCCGGGACGACCTGCTGGTGCAGGTGATCGAGGGGATCGCCGCGGAGATCGGCGAGGCTGCGAGGGTCACGCTCCGGACCGTGACGGGCGACCCGGAGGTGCGGGTGCGGGCGGCGATCGCGGCGTTCGTCGACATCCTGACGGCCGACCCGCGGAAGGGGCGGGTGTCGATCATCGAATCGGCGGGCGCCGAACCGCTGCGGACGCGAAGACGTGAACTGCTGCGGGCGTTCGCGCTGCTGGTGGCGGAGCAGGCGAGGGAACTCTACGGCGACCGGGCGTGGTCGTCGCCGCAGGACGAGATCACCGCGCTGCTGTTCGTGGGCGGGCTCGCCGAACTCATGACGGCGTGGCTGAACGGTGAGATCGAGGTGTCTCCCGAGCAGATCGTCGACGCCGCGACCTACCAGTTCACGTCCACCGCACACCGCTGAGCGGGTCCCGGCCGGAAACGTGACGACCGTCACGTGCGAAGCTGTGGGCATGGTGGATATCGCACGCCCGCAGTTGGAGGGCACGGTCGCGGTAGGCGAGGGGCGTCGGCTCGGCTTCGCGGAGTTCGGTTCGGCACAGGGCAGGGCGGTGTTCTGGTTGCACGGCACACCCGGCGCGCGGCGTCAGGTGCCGATGGAGGCCCGGGCGTTCGCCGAACGCGAGCACGTCCGGCTGATCGGGATCGACCGGCCGGGGGTCGGGTCGTCGACCCCGCACCGCTACGGCGCGGTGATCGACTTCGCGGAGGACCTGCGCACGGTCGCCGACACGCTCGGCATCGACCAGATGGCCGTGATCGGCCTGTCCGGCGGCGGTCCCTACACACTCGCCGCGGCGTACGCGATGCCCGACCGCGTGGTCGCGACCGGCATCCTCGGGGGTGTCGCGCCGACGAAGGGTCCCGACGCGATCCGCAGCGGGTTGATGGATCTCGCGGTGCTGGCCGCACCGGTGCTGTCGGCGGGCGGCGTCCCGGTCGGGCTGGCGGCGAGTTCGGTCATCAGGCTGGCGAGGCCGTTCGCGTCGCCGATCATCGACCTGTACGGGCGGATGTCCCCGGAAGGCGATCGCCGTCTCCTCGCGCGGCCGGAGTTCAAGGCGATGTTCCTCGACGATCTGCTCAACGGCGGCAGCAAACAACTCAGTGCCCCGTTCGCCGACCTCGTCCTGTTCGCGCGGRACTGGGGATTCCGGGTGAACGCGGTGAAGACCCCGGTGCGGTGGTGGCACGGCGACTGCGACCACATCATCCCGCTCCGGCACGGGCAGCACATGGTGTCGCTGCTGCCCGACGCCGAGTTCCACACGATGCACGGGGAAAGCCATCTCGGCGGCCTGGGCATGTCGGAGGAAATTCTCCGCTCGCTCCTCGACATCTGGGACGCCAAGGAGGCGCAGGCGCCGTTCGGCCCGGTGTGACGGTGGCGCGGCCCGCGCGCCACCGTCTCGAGGTCAGGACTGCAGGGTGGTGATCTGGAAGGTGGCGCCGAGGGGGTCGGCGACGGAGGCGAGCCGCCCGAACGGGGTGTCCTCCGGTTCGCGCCGGACGCTGCCGCCGAGTTCGGTCACCTTCGCGACCGCCGCATCGGTGTCGCCGACACCGATGTAGAACTGCCAGAACGAGGGGACGCCGTCGGGCAGGAACGAGTCGGCGTCCATGATGCCTGCCACGGTGCGGTCGCCGATGTTGGCCTGGGAGTACCGGAATTCGTCTGTGTCGCCGAGGGTCTGATACGTCCAGCCGAACACGTCCGCGTAGAAGGGGAGCGCGGCCGCGTAGTTGCGCGACAGCGTTTCGTGCCAGACCGGCGCGCCGGGTTCGTCGACGAGGCCGAAGCCGGTGTGCTGGTCGGCCTGCCACACGCCGATGACGGCGCCGGCGGGATCGCCGAGGATGGCGATCGTGCCCTGGTCGCCCACGGCCATCGCGGGCATCATCACCTGGCCGCCCGCCTCGGCGGCCGTCGCCGCGGTGGCCGCGGCGTCCTCGGACGCGAGGTACGTGGTCCACACGTTGCCGTACGGGTTGCCCTGCTGTTGGGGGCCAAGGCCCGCAATGGGTTTGCCGTTCATGCTGAAGATCGAGTAGCCGCCGTACTGCGGATCCTCGCTGGTGTCGGACCTCCACCCGAACAGTCCGGTGTAGAACGGAATGACCTGTTGCGGGTCGGAACTGGTGAGATCGATCCAGCAGGGAGCGCCGGTGAGGGACGGACGGTCGGGCATCGCGGTCTCCTAGGACGTCAGGGGGTTCGAGGCAGCGCACGGTGTGGTGCCGGTCACAAACCTACGCGTGCGCGCGACCCGGCGCCGGTTCGCGATGTGCTGTGGAAGACTCGGCGCATGTCTGTGAGCGAGAACCAGGACAGCCCGGGCCGGGCCCGCCAGAATCTGATCTACCGCGACGGCGTCCTCGGCCGCACCCCCTCCGTTCCCACCGACTTCGACACCCTCGAGCGGCGCGCGCGGCGGAAGATGAGCGCGAAGGGCTGGGCGTACGTTCACGGCGGCGCCGGGCTGGGCCGCACGATGCAGGCCAACCGCGACGCGTTCGACAAGTGGCAGATCGTTCCCCGGGTGCTGCGCGACGTCTCGAAGCGCGACATCGGAGTCGAACTGTTCGGGCGCCGCATTCCGGCGCCGGTGCTGCTCGCTCCGGTCGGCGCCGCCGAACTGGCCAGGCCGGAGGCCGATGTCGCCATCGCCGCTGCCGCCGCCGAACTGGGTGTGCCGTACATCTTCTCCAACCAGGGCTGCGCCCCGATGGAGGAGAGCGCGGCGGCGATGGGCGACGCGCCCCGATGGTTCCAGCTGTACTGGAGCACCGACGACGACCTCGTCGACAGCCTGCTGCAGCGGGCGGCGAACATCCGGGCGGACGCCGTCGTCGTCACCCTCGACACGACGATGCTCGGCTGGCGGCCGGAAGACCTCAACCTCGGTTCGCTGCCGTTCGCKCAGGGGCAGGGCATCGCGCAGTACACGTCCGATCCGGTATTCCGCCGGATCGTGCACGACCGGATCAAGGCGGCGGCGAAGAAGCCGGACGTCGAGGTGACGCTCGGCGCCATCCGGTCGCTGGTGTCGATGACCCGGCGCTTCCCGGGCCGCTTCCTCGACAACCTGCGGTCGCCGGAACCGCGGGCCGCTGTGGAGACGTTCCTCGACATCTACTCCCGGCCGTCGCTGAGCTGGGCCGACATCGAGACCCTCCGCAGTCGGACATCGCTGCCGATCCTCCTCAAGGGCGTGCTCCACCCGGACGACGCCCGGCGTGCGCTCGATGCCGGGGTGGACGGGATCGTCGTGTCGAATCACGGTGGGCGGCAGGTGGACGGCAGCGTGTCGTCGCTGGACGCTCTGGTGGACATCGCGCCCGTCGTCGACGGCAGGCTGACGCTGCTCCTCGACAGCGGAATCCGCACCGGAGCAGACGTCTTCAAGGCGCTCGCGCTCGGTGCCGACGCCGTGACACTCGGCAGGCCCCACCTGTACGGCCTGGCCCTCGCGGGTCAGGCCGGTGCGCGCGATGCCACCGCCAACGTGATCGCCGAGTTCGACCTCACGATGGGTCTCAGTGGTCTGACGTCGGTGGCCGAGATCGACCGGGGCGCCCTGCGCAGGGCGTAGGCCTCAGAGTTCGGCGATGGTGATGATGCCGTCCTGCAGGGCCCGCACCAGCAGTGTCGTCTTGGTGGACGCGTCACGCCCCACGAGTGCGTACTTCTCGCGGATGCGGGTCAGGTGGGTGTTGACCGTGCCGAGGGCGATGTGGAGGTCGGCGGCGACGGCGAGCTTGGAGTCGCCGCGCAGCCAGTGGCGGAGAACCTCGATCTCGCGCGCCGACAACGCCGGCTTCTCCAAGACGCGGGCGACTGGCGGTTCGTCCGTATGTGGGGGGTGCCCGAGTGCGTCGGGTGCAGTGGTCATGCCGGTCTCATCTTTCTGACATGTACAGAAATGACTACAGGTACCCGACGTCCCTGCAGGCAGTTCAGGTTAACTGGTGGTGGCGGTGCGTGTCTCGGCAGGCCCGGTTCAGCTCTCACAGCCGACACCGTCGCCGTCGCGGTCCAGGTGTGTGCCGTAGCCTGGTTCGCCGCGGTGGACCGGTGCGGCACCGGCGGCCTTGGCCGCCGAACAGTTCTTGTAATAGACGTCGCTCGGCCCCGCCGTGTCCACGAAAGGGGCGGGTGCGGGCGCCGGGGCGGGAGCGGGAACGGGGGCCGGTGCAGGCACCACGGCCGGGGCCGGGTCGGTGGTCGGGGCGGGCGCCGCGGCGGGCGTCGCCGCCCCGCAGTCCTGGAGGACCCGGGCGACCGCATCGTGCTCGGCCTGGGTCACCCACAGCCCGTACGCTGCCTTCACCGCCACCTGATCCGACACGTACGTGCACCGGTAGCTCTTGTTCGGGGGCAGCCAGGTTGCGGCGTCGCCGTCCGACTTCTGCTGGTTGGCCGGGCCGTCCACGGCCTTCAGGTTCCGCGGATCGTTCGCGAAGTTCACCCGGGTCGCGGTGTCGAGTTGCTGCGCGCCCTTCTGCCAGGCGTCGGACAGCGCGACGACGTGATCGATCTGCACGGCGCTCGACGTGCCCTCGCCGCGGATGAAGGAGATGGTGGTGCCGGTGTAGGGGTCGTGCAGGGTTCCGGTCTGCACCGCGCAGTCGCGGGTGCCCGGCTTGAACACGATCTGGACGAGGTCGCGCCCGAGGATGTCGTTGCGGGTGTCGCACCCGTTGTGGCCGCCCTCGACCGTGACGTCGTCGGTCCACGCCTGGCCGAACAGATCCCGGTCGTACCCGGTCTTCGGTGCGCGGCCCTTGATCTCGAGGCCGGCGAGCTGCTGCAGCGCGGCGGTCGCGTCGGCGCCGCCGACCACGGCGGGTGTGACCGGTGAGAGTGCCAGCGCAGACGAAACCGGCACCGGTGTCGAAGAACTCGACGTGGCAGCCGCTACCGTCGAAGCGGCGGCCGCGGGGGTCGCGGACACGGATACCGCTGTGGCCTGGGCCGATTGGTCGTCCTGTCCGGGGCTGCTGCACGCGACCGCGGCGACGGCTACGACGATCCCGCCGGTAATCCAGGGCCACTTCTTGCGAGCGGCAGATGATGTGGGCAGGGGAGACGTCATGCCGGTCCTTCAATGAACGTGGGGGGTCGGATGTTCATCGCACGGAAGGTCTCTTCCGTTACTCGGCACATCGCGGGAACTGTTAGCATGCCCCGGGACCGGAATTCGTGCGGGTGGAGGGCGGTATACGGTCGTGACACGACATGTCTTACGGGGGAAATTTCGCACAGCGGCCGTGACGGCCGTGACCGTGATGTCCCTCTGTCTCGGCGGCACTGTCGCGGCCGCCGATCCGGTCGTCGACACCGGTCGGGCGCTCGGTTCCGTGGCGGCGCCGAACGGTTCGAAGCTCGACCACGTCACCGTGATCGATCCGAGACATTTGACGCTGCACGTCTTCTCGGCGTCGATGCAACGCGTCGTGCCGGTGTACGTGCAGCGGCCCGCCGATACGAGCGCGCCGCGGCCGACGCTGTACTTCCTCGACGGCCAGATCCGCCGGGAGAAGACCGATGTCGAAGAGTTTCTGGCCGATCAGAACGTGAACGTCGTCAGCCCGTCCGGCGGCGAGAACGCGTATTGGACGGACTGGAAGAGCCCCGACCCGGTCATGGGGGTGAACAAGTGGAAGACCTTTATGACTCAGGAACTTCCGCCGGTCGTCGACGCGGCCCTCGGAACCAACGGAGTCAACGCGCTTGCCGGCATGTCCCGGGTCGGCACCGCGGCACTGCAGTTGGCGATCGCCGCCCCCGGCCTGTTCCGTGGCGCCGCCGCCTACAGCGGTTGCGCTCTGACCAGTGATCCGCTCGGTCAGCTGCTCATCAAGATCACCATGGACAACTACGGTTACGGCAACCCGGCCAACATGTACGGCGAGCCGGACGATCCGGCGTGGTCGGCGAACGACCCGTTCGTGCATGCCGCCGAATTGCGCGGCACGGAACTGTTCCTCTCCAACGGCAACGGTCTACCGGGGCGCTACGAGACCCTCGACGGCCCCGGTATCGAGGGGAACGTCGGGGTGCTCGCGCGGCAGATCTACGCGGGTGGTCCGATCGAAGCGGTGACCAACTACTGCACGCATCGATTCACGGATCGCCTGGAAGAACTGGGAATACCTGCAACCACGAGTTTCCGTAACTCGGGGACACACTCGTGGGGATACTGGCAGGACGACCTCCACGATTCCTGGCCGGTGCTGGCTCGGGCGCTGGGAGTGTGAGCGAAGTTCCTCCGGTGTTTCCCGGCGGCGAGGTCACCGACGACCTGGAGATCACCCGTTCGCTCGTCGTCCCGGCCGCCGAGTTGCAGTGGCGGTTCTCCCGCGCCGGTGGTCCCGGCGGCCAGGGAGTGAACACCACGGACTCGCGGGTGGAACTCCGGGTGAACCTGTGGACGTTGTCGACCCTGTCTCCCGCCCAGCTCGAACGCATGCAGGTTCAGCTGGGCCACAGGCTCGTTGACGGTGTGGTCAGCGTGACGGCGTCCGAAACCCGTTCGCAACTGCGCAATCGGCGCGCGGCACGGGCCCGGATGGCGGCGCTGCTGCGCGCGGCCGTCCTGGCCGAAACGCGGACCCGGCGTCCGACCAAGGCGACCAAGGGTTCACACCGGCGAAGACTCGACGCCAAGAAGCAACGCGGCCAGACCAAGAGCTTGCGCAGGAAGCCGGACATGTAGGTGGTTTCACGCACCGAGAAATGGGGAACTTCCCGGATGTGTTGCCCCCTCGTGTGTCGGAAGATGAGTACGGAAGCGCCGTCACGGATGACCGGAGACGGCGAGGTCGGGGGATCGAGGGCAGCATGAGTGTGCTTGACGAGGAATTACATTCGGCGGCGACGGCCGCCGCGGCGGGGGATCGCGAGGCCGTGCAGCGGATGACGGCGACGCTGTGGCCGCAGGTGGTGCGGTATTGCCGTACCCGCGTGGGGAATTCCACGCAGGTCACGCGGCCCGCGGACGAGGTGGCGCAGCAGGCGCTGCTCGCGGTGGCGCGGCAGCTTCCGTCCCTCGCCCGCAGTGACCATCCGGTCCGTGAGGTGTACCGCGTCGTGAGCCGGACCGTCGCGGACGCGCAGGGTGGTTCCGGAAGCCCCGACCTCCCGGCGGAAGTGGCCCGATTACTGCACGGACTCGATCCCACCGCGCGGGAGATCGTGCTGCTGCGGGTCATCGACGGACTGTCCGCGCACGACACCGCGGGCGTCCTCGGTCTCCCGGTGGGCCGGGTTCTGGTCGTGCAGCACGAGGCGCTGCGAGCCCTGCGGGCGAAGGTGGCCTGATCGCGTCAGGGCCGGCCGGAAAGTACGCAGAACTCGTTGCCCTCCGGATCGGCGAGCACCACCCAACTCTGCTCGCCCTGACCGACATCCGCGTGCCGGGCGCCAAGTGCGAGTAGCCGTTCGACCTCGGCCTGCTGATCGTCGGGCCGGAAGTCGAGGTGGAGCCGGTTCGGGATCTGCTTGCGGTCCGGAACGGCGACGAACAGGATCTCCGGGTGGCTGTCGGCCCGGGGCCGGATGTGGACGTCGCCGTCGGCGTCGGTCACGGCGCCCCAGCCCAGGGCCTCGGCCCACCAGCGTCCGAGGGCTGTCGGATCGACGGCGTTGACCACCACGGCTTCCCATTGCAGGCCCATGAGTCAACGGTACCGGGGAGCGGCGGACGGCCGTCGCCGATTCACGGCAGCGTCGGATCGATCGGTTCGACGCCGAGGCGTTCGGAGTACTGCTCGTTGAGTGCGCGCCAGCCGTAATTCATCGCGTCGGCGCCGACGATCGGTCCGATCGGGTTGCCGTCGAGCAGGGCCTCGGCGACGTCCAGGCACATGTGCCACCCGGCGGCCGTCATCGCCGCGGTGCGCTGGTCGTCGAGCGTGTGACGCAAAGTCAGTCGCGTTCCCTCGCCGGTTTCCTCGATCGTCCACAGCAGAACGTCGTCACCCCAGGCGTGTTCGAGAACGTGCGGCGCCTCGGCCAGTGTCACGGTGCCGTCGAGTTCGATGCGGTCCGGCCCGTCGACCATGGTCAGGGTGGCGGGACCGACCGTGCCGAGGTCCCGGTCCGAGGTGTACGGCGCCCACTGCGGCAGTTCGCCGGGGTCGGTGAGTGCTGTCCACAGAGCGGCAGGCGAGTGCGTGAACTCGCGGACGAAGGTCAATGCCCATCGGGTGCCGTCAGGTCGTGCTTCGGCGTGCCGGAGTGGGCCGGGGCGATAGTCGCGTCGTGCGTCCGACTCGGTCATGACGAGGTCTCCTTCGAATCGAGGTGCCGCTCGAGGGCGTCGAGGTGGTGTGTCCACAGCCGGCGGTAGGGCTGCAACCACTGTTCGAACTCGTCGAACGGTTCGCGGTGCAGGCTCTCAACTGTTACCGCAATCCCTAAAACTTCCTAGTCCTTCCTGTCACTATTGGATCATGCGCATCGGCGAGGCGGCGAGGCGGCGGCATACCTGAACATGTCGGTGGTGGGGGTCCGGAAGGCCGCGTCGGACGGCCGGTTTCCGTCTCGGCGTACAAGTTCCGATCAGCGAGTATTCGATCGGGAGGATCTCGACATCTACCTGGGTCGACCTACACCGGAGAGCGTTCGGGCCGACAGGGCGGAAGCATTGTATGGCCGGGTGTCCGGCTCTACCGGTCAGGAATCCTCGCTTGCCAATCAAGAGAAGGTGCTTCGTGAGAGTGCCACCGGCACCGTGTACAGGGCCTACAAGGATCGTGGTTCCGGTCTGCGGGAGACCCGAGCGGGACTGAATCGGATGCTCGACGACACAGCCAAGGGCCGGTTCACGGTGGTGCGAGTGGTGTGGCGAGATCGGTTGGCGCGATTCTCCGGTGGCATGGATCGAACGTTACCTGTCGGTGGTCGGCGTTAACCTCGATCTTGCATGCGTCTGACGTGTCGCTCTGATTAGTTTCGGGTTGGGTGTTTCGGGCGTGGATTCGGTGCTCGGCAACGCGCGGTCGCCCGACGCGGTCGGGTGGTCGTCGGGGTCCAGGGCCCCGAAAGTTGATTTCCTTTCGTCTCGGCAGTCGGATTGGTACTGGTCAGAGAGGGTCGGGGATTGCGTTGAGACGGGTCAATGCGGTGATCAGCAAGTCGATCCAGGGTGCGTGGGCGGACAGCCGCAGATGCACTTTTCGTGCGTGACGGGCGATGCGCCCGGCGATCGCGAACAGGCGCAGTCGTAGCCGTTTCGGCTCCCACCGACTGGCTGGGTCGTCGGTGAGCGCGAGCATCTGCATCCATGCGGTGACCTCGACGGCGAGGGCGGCGAGGGCGAGCCAGATCCGATTCTGATCGAAGCCGTGCAGCGGAAGGTTCTCGAGGCCGGTGTCTTTCAGGATGCGGATCCGGTCTTCGCAGCGTGCCCGGCGCCGGTGCCGCAGTTCCAGATCGGGCAATTGTCCACCTTCGGTGTTGGTGACGAACGCGGTCAACCGCAGCCCGTCACGGTCGGTGAAGCGCAGTTGTGCACCGGGGTGGTTGAGTCGGCCCGCAGCGCGGTACCGGTGTCGCCACCGGCCCGTTTCTGCGAGCCGCTCGCCGAACCCGGCGTGCGCGTTTCCACGCACCGGGCTCTCCACGGTCTCTGCCATCAAGCGTGGTTAGCCACTGCCCAGGGATTCGGGATCTTACTGCCGCGGTACCGATATCGTGCAGTCGGTACCCGGCCGAGATTGAACAGTTCGACCCCGTCCGCCGACGGCATCCTCCACGTCCCGTGAGGGCCGATGAGGTGCCGTCGAAGATCTGTCCAACTCCACCGATGCAGCCGTATCCACCAGCGAGCAATCCTGTGCCACACGAAGATGGCGAGGGATTGCAGGACACTCTTGGCTACCGCGTACCGAAAGTAATTGGACCAGCCGCGCATGATCCGGTTGAGCCGGATCAGCACGTCCCTGGGTGGCTGCTGCGACAGCCTGCTCGTCACGGCACGAATCTTGTCCTTCAGCGACCGGAGGGGCCGGTCGGCGATGAACACGTAGACGTACCACTTGTCCGTCCCTTTCTTGCGTTTCCACTGGAGGCGGAACCCGAGAAAGTCGAACCCCTCGCCCATGTGCACCACTCGGGTCTTGGATTCGGAGAACCGAAGCCCCAACGGCGCGATCACATCAGCGATCTCTTCGCGCAAGTCGTTCACATCGTCGCAGCTACCGAACACGAGCACGACGAAATCGTCCGCGTAGCGCACGATTCGCCAGTTCGGCAGGCCTCTCCTACGACGGAGAGCGCGACCTGTCGGGGTGCTCATAGCGCCGCCCGGTTGCCACGGCCCGTGAACGTGCTCATCGAGCACGCTCAGGGCGATGTTGGCCAACAGCGGCGACAAGATGCCCCCTTGCGGCGTGCCGGTCGGATTGTCCTCGTGATGGCCGGTTTCGCTCAGCACTCCGGCCTTGAGGAACGACTTGACCAGCAGCAACACACGCTTGTCTTTGACCCGTTCTCGCACCCGGCCCATAAGGGCCGTGTGCTCGATCGAATCGAAACACGCTTCGATGTCGGCATCCAGCACCCAGCGATAACCCTTGGTGCCGAAATACTGAATCTCCGCGACTGCGTCGTGCGCCCGCCGCCTCGGCCGAAACCCATAGGAGACCGGCAGGAAGTCGGCCTCGAAGATCGGTTCCAGCACCAGCTTCAGCGCCGCCTGAACGACCCGATCCGCAACCGTCGGAATCCCCAGCTTCCGGACTTTCCCGCTGCCGCCCGGTTTGGGAATCTTACGTTCCCGCACCGGAAGCGGACGAAACGAGCCGTCCTTCAACTGAGTCCGCAGATCGTCCAGAAATCCGGACATCCCCACACTCGCCTCCACGTCGGCGACGGTCATACCGTCGACGCCGGGAGTCTTCGCGCCGGTATTGCCCGCAACCCGTTCGAACGCCACACGCAATGTGGCCGGATCGTGCACGAAGTTGAACAGGTCATCGAACCTGCGGCCGGAATCGGCCGCCGCCCAATGGTGAAGCTTGGCCTGCATCCCCGATACCCGAGCACGTGGGCCCGGTGGGTCCGCGATGTCCGGGGCGACGATGTTCACCGCCGCGTCTTTCGGCATTACAGTCTCCTTCCCTTCTCGATACCGCTGCCGCCCTTCCCCATGTGCCGGGCTTTCCCCGGCTCGGAGTACTACGACGGCTCCGCCCCATCCCGACCTGATCGGCGGTCGGTGCGCCCAACCGTCCCCACGGACCGGATGCCCGTAGGTCGGTAAGACCGAGATGGTTCCCGTGTTCACTGTTGTTCGCTCGACGGAGGAGGAGCCCGACTCTGTCCCTGCGGCATCACCACGGCTACCCCGCAGCAATTTCACCGTGGTCTCCCGGCCAGCCGACCTATCCGACCCAGGAGTTCCCCACCGACGACTCGGTGGGTGCGCACCGCTGCCGGCCCAGATCCGCCAGATTCGAGCCGGTGCAAGATGAAGAGACGTAAACGCCGGTTCCTCTCGTACTCCTTTCCGTCCCGCTCGCCGGACCCGCACCATCTGGCAGTGCTGACACGTCCCGGCTTTGTCAGGGCTGCTTCCCGCCCTCCCCGGCACCACCCGGATCAGGCTGCCCTCAGCTCCACCGTCCTGCTGCGACAGGATCGGCGATGCAGGTCTTTCACCTCCATTCGAATCAACAGCGCCTCACGGCGCACTGGGCGTTCTTTGCGGACGATGACCCGCATCCCGTCGGGCCAACCGGGAAGCTCGAGCAGACTGGTTACCTCCGTCACCCAGGCGCCGTCGCGGGGTTGCCCGTCGGCGTTGTAGGCGGGGATCCAAGCCTGTTCGGAAAGGGCGTCGATGGCGGTGACAATGGTGTCGGTCAGACCGAATCCGATCGAGTACGACAACTTCTGTGTGGTCAGATAGTCGATGAGGGCATGGGTGCCGCCGGCCGCATCGGTGCGGATCAGTACCTTGCGGCCGATCCGTCCGCCTTTGGCGGTGAACGGCAACTGCCGCAATGCTTGCCGTATCAGTTCGATGTGGTCTGCGGCGGTGTTGGAGCCGGCGTTGCCCGGTCGCAGCATCATCGCCAACGGCTCTCCCGTACCGTCCGGTCCGTGGTCCACGAACGCGCACAGCGGGTGGAAACCGAACCCTCTCTTGTAGGTGGCGGCAGCCCTTTCCTTTTCCGAATGAGCGGTGACCAGGGTGGCGTCGAGGTCGATGATCAGCGGATGTCCGGCGTCGATCTCATGGTCGGGAGCCTGTTCACCGGCGGCGTTCCAGGCGATCCGTCGGGCTGTCGAACGCGCGGAGTTGATTGCCGCCAACGCTTTCGGAGCGTCAGCGGCCAATGCGGCAATCAGTCTCGAGACGGTGGGGTCGGACGCCACCCGGCCGAAGACTGCGGGTTCTTCACGTAGCAGCGCGATATCGGCCAGGCAGTCGCCGCCCAGGGCGAGTGCCATCGTCAGATCGGCGATGATCTTGCCCGGATCATGGGAGGTCGTCGGTTTACGCCACGGCTCGAGCGCACTCGACAACGCGGTCGTCAGACCAGTTTTCTCTGCGGTACGTAGCAACAACACCGCCCCGGCGTGCGACACGACACCAGTTCCGGCGGGGTCAACGGACAGCGACGGGTACCACGAAGTAGACTTGCCCACCAGAAAGGTGCTCCTCGAACGCAGTGAATATCGGCCCTCAGCAAGCCATATTCTCCCAGTTCAGAGCACCTTTCTTCATGATCAACACGCGGCCGGGGCATAACCAGCGTGAAAGCCCGAGGTTAAGGTCGAGGTCCTGCGTGAACATGGGGACAAGGCGCTGGTAGAGGAGCTGATGGACGACTTCATGGCATTGCTCGCCTCGTTTTCCGGCCGCTACTACCAATTGCGGTCGAAGCGGAATCAACGTCGACTTCGTCGGCGATGCGGCAGCACGGTTGGAGAGGACTAACTGATGGCCAACGCCGGATACACTGCGCTGCGGCAGTTCTCGTTCACCACCCGCCCCTACCTGGCGGTCGATGACATCACCGGTGAGCCGATCGGGCTCGACGACGTCGACACCCGGGTGGGGTGGTTGCTCGACCTGATCTCGGGCGCCGAAGCGCAGATGCTGGCGCGGCTGTGGCAACCGGCCACCTTCGATGTCCTGGCCGCCGGCGTGGACCGCCAGGGCCGCAAGCTCCCGATACAGGGTCATGTCGCTGCTGCGCGTCTGGGCTGGACCCCGCATTACCCGGACGGGGTCTACGTCCCGTCGCGTGTCACGCGGGTGGTGACTGCACAAGCGGTGGCGACGCTGCGGACCCTGGCATACCGAGACACCGCCATCGCGTCGCTGTCGGCCCGGTTCGACCCGGCCACCAGCCGCCTCGCCGCACCCACCACTGCGGCGGAGTACCTCCCGGCCGGATTCGCCCGAGGCGTGGTGCGGCAGCTCACCGCGCGCGCCCGCCGCGAGGGCGGGGCACTCGCCGGCCGGTTGCGGATCACCGACATGCAAGCACCACCGAAGACCTCGGCGATGGCTTGGCTTTCCGCAGCGGATCGACAACTCGCACACCTCACCGTCACAGACACCGTCATGACGTTGACGGTGAAACTGCCAACCACTCCCGTCCCGGAAGGGCGCGCGCAGTGGCGACGAGTCCGGTTGACCGCCGCGATCCCACCGCACCTGCACGGGCGGCCGATCAGCGAGTGGCATCTCCCGACCCTTCATCTCGACCACCGAGGTCTGCTGTTGCGGTGCGCGGCCACCGAGACGGTCCCCGCCGCTGATSTGACMTCGGGAACTTSCGCGGTGGGCGTGGACTGGTCCCCGGCCACTCTCGGCGCCGCCGCCATCACCACCGAAACCCCGGACGGGCTGGTGTCTGATTACCAGGGCTGGACCTACGACGATCGCGGCCTTGGGATCAAACTGGCGCGCCTGCAAACCGAGGGTCAACTGCTGCACCGCAAAGCTGCTAGCCTGCGCCGGCTCGCCGCGACCGCTCCCCCCGAGGTCCGAGCACAACTCGATGCGAAGATCGCCGTCCTCGATGCCCACCGCGAGGCGGTGGGCATCAAGCGGGGGAAGATCAACCGGGAAATGGCGTTTCACTTCAGCTCCCAGGTTACCGACTTCGCTGCCGCGGCGGGCGCGACGGTGATCGCGGTGGAAGACCTCACCACCCTCGAGACCCGCGGGCACGGGCGCGTCAACAACAATCGGGCCGCGCAATCGGCCCGCCGGAAAGCCGTCGACGCTCTCACGCACACCGCCGCCGGTGTCGGTGCGGTGGTGGTGTCGGTACCGGCACGCGGATCCTCCGCGTTGTGTCCGGGCTGCAACGAACCACTCTCTCGCCCCGGCGGATACCACACCGCATGGTGTTCGGGGTGCAAAATTGGCGGAAACCGTGACCATGTGGCCGCCGTGAACCTGGCCAAACGAGCATTGCTGGGACGCGGAAAAGCCGTTCGTAAGCGCGGCCGGAATCCGCAGATCCGGGTGGTCGAGCATGCGCCGGTGCGCCGATGCCGCGACAAAATGTGTCCCACTCCGAGCCGGCCGCGGCATCGCCGTGTCCGTCACAGTGCTCCCGCCGCGACACCACCGGTGGGGGTGAACCAGACAAAGACTGTTCCTGCGCCACAAGCGTCGGTGTGGGACACGGTACAACCCGTAACACCGCAGGGTATGGGTAGCCGTGAAGTACATACATCTCCCACGCCAGCCACGTCAGTGGTAGGAAGCATGAGATCTATGCAGACGCTGTAGATGCGCTGCTGGCCCCTACGCGTATATACGCGTCAAGGAATATGCACGTCCGGTTGCGGGATGAACGCGACCGACAGCAGGGACCGGACGAACCCGCGCAATGCCTGCTCGTCGGATGTGTCCACGATTCCCTCCGTGATGACGAGGGAACCGATGATCCGGAACGCCCACTCGGAGATGGCGGCGGGACTCACCCCGAACAGTTGCTCGGGCGTGAACAGGCGCTCGAAGTGGGGGGTCAGCAGTTGCGCCCCGAGTTCGATCATCGGCTTCGCCTTCACCGTGAACCAGGGGAGCACCACCTCGGGGTCGTCGCGCAATCCCTTCTGCAGCAACCGGTGTCCGCGGGCGTACTGGACGGCGAACACGACGGCGTCGACGAATCGCACCTGGAGTTGGCTCTGCCGTCCCCGCAGTATCGGGTCGAGCACGACGAAGAAGCGGGAGATCTCCCGCTGGAAGAGGGCCTCGAGGATGGCGGACTGATCGCCGACGTGCTTGTAGAGCGTGGGCCGCGACAGTCCCGCGCGCTCGGCGATGACCGCGTGAAGCCGGGTGCTGTACCCGAGTTCGATCAGGCACTGTTCGGCCGCGTCGAGGATCTTTTCCCGGAGTTCGCTCGGGGTCGGTGTCGTCGGCCGCGTCCTCACGGCCTGATTGTGCTGGTCGGGTGGGGTGGGTGCAAACCGGAAGTGCAAATGTGAACTCGAGTTACAGACAACCATTGACCTGGGTCACACCCGGGTTTACGTTTTACCTATAAACGGCAACGAGAGGGAATCGCTCTCGACGAAGGGATCAGCGATGTCTCAGCGTTCACACACGATCGACCGGGAGGAAGTCGCCGGCAGACTCCTCGCGGGTTCCGTCAAGCGCTCGTACGCTCCCGTCGTCGACATCGACTGGGACGCGCCGCTCGAGGACGGCAAGTACTTCCTGCCGCCACAGGTCCTGTCCCTGTGGGGAACGGAGATGTGGGACGCGATGAGCGAGGCGCAGCGCATCGAGCTGTCCCGGCAGGAATCGGCGAACATCCTCAGCATCGGAATCTGGTTCGAGAACATCCTCAACCAGGCGCTGCTGCGCGCGCTGCTGCACAACGATCCGAGTTCGCTGCACACCCGGTACATGCTCACCGAGATGGGCGACGAGTGCAGGCACATGACGATGTTCGGCCGCGCCATCGAGCAGATGGGCGCCAAGCCCTTCCAGCTCCGGTGGTACCAGGCCGTCGTGGTCAACGTGCTGCCCAAAACATTTCGCGGAACCATGCTCTGGGTGGCCGCGCTGATCGGCGAGGAGATCTTCGACGCCACGCAGCGGCGCGTCCTCGAAGACCCGCAGTTGCAGCCGATGATCTCCCGGCTGATGCGGATCCACGTCACCGAGGAGTCCCGGCACATCCGCTTCGCGCGCGAGGGGGTGCGTCGCCGTGTCGCGGAAGGCCACCGGATCGACCGGCTGTGGGTCGGCACGCTGCAGGGGATCGGCGGCCCGCTGTTCCAGCGGCTGTTCACCAACCCGGTCATGTACGAGCGGGCCGGACTCGATCCGAAGGAGGCGCGCCGACAGGCGCTGGCAAATCCGAACTTTCGCGAGAATCAACGCCGCGGGTTCGAATCGCTGGCAGCGTTCCTCGAGGAGAACGGCCTCATGCGAGCGACCTCCCGCGCGCTGTGGCGGCGCGGGGGATTCCTGTGACCGACAGATTCGCCGAGCCGGACGTCCTCGTCGTCGGTACCGGATTCGCCGGATTGTGCATGGCGATCAAGCTGAAGGAGGCGGGGCAGGAAAACTTCGTCGTCCTCGAGAAGGCCGATCGCGTGGGCGGAACGTGGCGGGAGAACACGTATCCGGGGTGCGGCTGTGACGTGATGTCGCTGATGTACTCGTTCTCCTTCGCGCCCAACCGGAAATGGACCCGGATGTATGCGCGGCAGCCCGAGATTCTCGACTACATCGAGCGCGTGGTCCGCGACTACGACCTGGCGCCCCACCTTCGGTTCGGTGCCGAGGTGATCGCCTACGACTTCGACGAGACCACGGACCGGTGGCGGGTCGAGACTCGCTCGGGTTCCGTGTTCCACCCGCGGATCGTCGTCGCGGGCCCGGGGCCGCTGCACAAACCCAGCGTTCCCGCGTTCGCCGGACGAGAGTCGTTTCGGGGAAAAGCATTCCATTCCGCCGAATGGGATCACTCGGTCGACCTGACGGGTAAGCGGGTCGCGGTCGTCGGCACGGGAGCCAGTGCCGTGCAGTTCGTGCCCGAGGTCGCGAAGACGGCCGCACACGTGGACGTCTTCCAGCGGACACCGCACTGGATCCTGCCGAAGCTGGACCGCCCGATCACCGCCGGCGAGAAGGCAGTGTTCAAGGCTGTTCCCGGCGCGCAGAAGACCTACCGCCACGCGATCTACTGGAGCCACGAATCGCTGATCGCCGGGTTCCTGCACCCACGACTGATGACGGTGCTGGAATCGGCCGCCCGGGGACTGTTGCGGAGGCAGGTGCACGACCCCGCCCTGCGTGCCGCCCTGACCCCCGGTTACACGATCGGATGCAAGCGAATCCTGGTGTCCAGCAACTTCTACCCGGCCCTGCAACGGGAGAACGTCGACCTCGTCACGTCGGGCATCTCGGAGGTCACCGAGCGCGGGATCCGCACCGAGGACGGGCGCATGCACGACGCAGACGTCATCGTCTACGGCACGGGATTCGCGGTCGGCGACCGATTCGAGAACGAGCACATCGTCGGTCGTCGCGGGCTCACGATCCAGCGGGCCTGGCGCGACGGCATGGAGGCGTACCTCGGTGTCGCGGTGACGGGGTTCCCGAACTTCTTCCTCATGATGGGCCCGAACTCCGGAGGCGGCAATCAGTCGATCGTCTTCGTCATCGAGGCCCAGGCGCACTACATCACCCGCTGCCTGGCGCTGATGCAGAAACGGGACGCAACGCGGATCGAGGTGCGGGCAGGCGCGCAGCGTGAATTCAACCGGGTGATCCACCGCAAACTCGAGGGCTCGGTGTGGAATTCGGGTGGTTGCGACAGCTGGTACCTCGATTCCGCCGGCCGCAACCGGGCGGCGTGGCCGGGTTCGAGCGCATCGTACTGGCGGCGCCTGCGTACCCCAGACGACCGGCACTTCGAGCTGAGTTCACTCACCGAACGCGAGGACGACACCGAGTACCGGGGGCCGGGCGTGCTCACGTCCGGCGACCTGACCGTGGCCGTCGAGGTCTTCCTGAACGGTCACCTCGAACCGCTGGACGGGCTCTACCACTGGTACGGCCGCGTCGTCGGCGACGGCGTCGACGCGGCGAAGCAGCGCAACCGCACCCCGCTGTTCCTCACCATCGGCGACGGTCGCGAGGCACCCGCCGCCCTCGCCGAGCGCGACCCGTGGGGCCACTTCCGGATCGCCGGAGTCGGGACGCCGCCATTCTCGCTGGCACCGGTCGACGTCGAGGTTCCCGTCTCCGCGGCCAAACTCGCGTCGGCGGAATAGTCTGGAAGCGAATCGGACTCGAGCGGGAAGGGTGCTGATGCGCGACGTGCTGGCAGACCTGATGGCGGTGTGGACGGCGGGCGGAACGGCGGGCGTCGGAACGGTGGTCCGCACGTTCCGCTCCGCACCGCGGCCGGCGGGGGCGTCCATGGTCGTGGCACCCGACGGCAGCGCGTCCGGTTCGGTGTCGGGCGGATGCGTCGAGGGGGCGGTCTACGAACTCGCGACCGAGGTCGCGGCGACGGGGACGCCGGTGCTGCAGCGGTACGGGATCAGCGACGAGAATGCGTTCGAGGTGGGTCTCACCTGCGGTGGAATCATCGACATCTTCGTCGAGCCCGTCTCGCGGGACAATTTTCCGGAACTCGGTGAGATCGTCCGCGACATCGAGAACCACCGGCCGGTCGCGGTCGCCACCGTCGTGGCGCATCCCGATGCCACCCGGGTGGGTCGCCGGCTGATCGTCCGGCCCGAGGACGTGAGCGGTGCCCTCGGTTCGGACCGCGCCGATTCCGCCGTCACCGACGACGCCCGGGGTCTCCTCGCGGCCGGCGGCAGCACGGTGCTGACGTACGGCACCGACGGTCAGCGTCGTGGCGAGGGAATGGAGGTGTTCGTCGCCAGCTATGCGCCGCGGCCGCGCATGCTCGTGTTCGGGGCCATCGACTTCGCCGCCGCGGTGGCGAGGCAGGGCGCCTTCATGGGATACCGGGTGACGGTCTGCGACGCCCGGCCGGTGTTCGCGACGCACGCGCGGTTCCCGACCGCGGACGAGGTGGTGGTGGACTGGCCGCACCGGTACCTGGCCGGCCAGGCCGAGGCCGGTGCCATCGACGGCCGGACCGTGATCTGCGTACTCACCCACGACCCGAAGTTCGACGTCCCTCTCCTCGAGGCGGCGCTGCGCCTCCCGGACGTCGCGTTCATTGGTGCCATGGGATCACGCAGAACCGACCTGGACCGGCGCGAACGCCTCCGCGAGGCGGGTCTGACCGACACCGAACTCGACCGGCTGTCGAGCCCCATCGGCCTGGACATCGGCGCCCGCACCCCGGAGGAGACGGCGGTGTCCATCGCCGCCGAGATCATCGCCTGCCGGTGGGGTGGCACTGGGCGCCCGCTGGCGGAGTCGAGCGGCCGCATCCACCACGAGGAACCGGTGGATTCCCTCGTCGAATAGGGCGGTTCACCGGGGTTGACGGACCACCGGTTCTTGCGGAGGCTGAAAGGATCCACATTTGTGAGGTAGGTCACAATGCAAGTACCAGGATCCTTCGAATACGAGCGTGCAACGGGCGTCGACGACGCGATCGCCCTGCTCGACCGGCTGGGCGACGAAGCCCGCCTCGTGGCAGGCGGCCACAGCCTGCTCCCCATGATGAAACTTCGTCTCGCCAATCCCGAGTACCTCATCGACATCAACGACCTCGAGGGCGAACTCGGATACATCACGACCGAGCGGTCAAGGCTGCGGATCGGTTCGATGACCCGGCATCGCCGGCTTCTCGAATCGGACGAACTCGCGGCGGCGTTTCCCCTCTTCCGCGACGCGGAGAAGGTGATCGCAGACCCGGTGGTCCGCAACCGCGGAACCATCGGCGGATCGCTGTGCCAGGCGGACCCGGCCGAGGACCTCACGACGGTCTGCGGTGTCCTCGGCGCCACGTGCGTGGTGCAGGGACCCGGCGGACGCCGCGAGATCCCCATGTCCGAGTTCATGGTCGGACCGTACGAGACGGCGCTCGCGCACAACGAGATGCTCATCGAGATCGTGATACCCGTCCACGGCCACAGCTCCAGCGCCTACGCCAAGGTCGAACGGCGAACCGGCGATTGGGCGGTCACCGCGGCAGGAGCGGCCGTCACCGTGGAGGGCGGCGAGATCGCCCGGGCCGCCGTCGGCCTGACCGCGGTCGACCCCGACCCCTCCGGGCTCGCGGACATCGCCGACTACCTGACCGGACGCCCCCCGTCCGAGGAGGCGTTCGCCCAGGCCGGGCGGATGGCCGCGCAGGTCTGCTCGCCGGTCGGCGACGCCCGCGGCACCGTCGACTACAAACGTCATCTCGCATCCGAACTCACGATCCGCACACTCCGTACAGCGGTCGACCGGGTGCTCCGCAGTGACGTGGAGCACGAGCCGACCGGAGAAGAGGCATAGCCATGCAGGTGAACATGACCGTCAACGGTGAAGCAGTGACCGCCGAGGTGGAACCGCGCATGCTGCTCGTCCACTTCCTCCGCGACCAGCTGGGCCTGACCGGGACCCACTGGGGCTGCGACACCAGCAACTGCGGCACGTGCGTCGTCACCGTCGACGGCGATCCGGTGAAGTCGTGCACGATGCTCGCCGCGATGGCCGGCGGGCACGACGTCCGCACGGTCGAGGGCCTCGAACACGACGGCGAACTCGATCCCGTCCAGCAGGGCTTCATGCAGTGTCACGGACTGCAGTGCGGGTTCTGCACGCCCGGCATGATGATGACGGCGCGGGCACTGCTCGACCGCGAGGAGAGCCCGGACGAGGCCACCATCCGGGAAGCGATTTCCGGGCAGATCTGCCGCTGCACCGGGTACACCACGATCGTGCGCTCGATCCAGTGGGCGGCGGACCACAGGGCCGGTGAAGCCGCCGAGCCCGAACCGGCAGGCGACTTCGACGCGGACGTCCAGGAGGACACGACGCGGGGCGCCGAGGGCACGCCGAAGACAGTCGAAGAGCACGTGGGAAGTGCGTCATGACCACCGTCGAATCGCGTCCGCCCTCGGGCGACGCCGTCGTGGACAACGACAAGAAACCGTGCGGCCACGGTCGCATGCTCCGCAAGGAGGACCCCCGCTTCATCCGGGGGCTCGGAAATTACGTCGACGACATCACCCTCCCCGGCATGCTGCACCTGGCGATCCTGCGGTCACCGGTCGCGCACGCGCGCATCGTGAGCATCGATACCACTGCGGCGCAGGAACATCCGAAGGTGACGGCGGTGGTGACGGGCGCCGACCTCGCCGCGAAGAACCTCGCGTGGATGCCGACGCTGTCCAACGACGTGCAGGCCGTGCTGGCCACCGACAAGGTGCGTTTCCAGGGCCAGGAGGTCGCGTTCGTCATCGCCGAGGACCGCTATTCGGCCCGGGACGCGCTGGAACTGATCGACGTCGAATACGACATGCTCGATCCCGTCGTCGACGCCCGCGCGGCGCTGTCGCCCGATGCGCCGGTGATCCGCGACGACCTCGACGGCAAGACGGACAATCACTGCTTCGACTGGGAGACAGGCGATGCCGCCGCGACCGAGGCCGTGTTCGCGAAGGCGGACGTGGTGGTGAAGCAGGAGATCGTCTATCCCCGGGTGCATCCGGCGCCGATGGAGACGTGCGGTGCGATCGCCGACATCGACCGGGTGTCCGGCAAGCTCACCCTGTACACCACCTCACAGGCCCCGCACGCGCACCGGACGGTCTACGCCCTCGTCTCGGGAATCCCGGAGCACAAGATCCGGGTGGTGTCCCCGGACATCGGCGGCGGATTCGGCAACAAGGTGCCGATCTACCCGGGATACGTGTGCGCGATCGTCGCGTCGCTCGTGACGGGCAAACCGGTGAAATGGATGGAGGATCGCAGCGAGAACCTGATGAGCACCGGGTTCGCCCGCGACTACATCATGGTCGGCGAGATCGCGGCCACCGCGGAGGGCAAGATGCTCGCGATCCGCACGAAGGTGCTGGCCGACCACGGGGCGTTCAACGGCACGGCGGCGCCCATCAAATACCCGGCCGGTTTCTTCGGCGTCTTCACCGGCAGCTACGACATCGAGGCCGCGCACTGCGCGATGACGGCGGTCTACACGAACAAGGCGCCCGGCGGCGTGGCGTACGCCTGCTCGTTCCGCATCACCGAGGCCGTGTATCTGGTCGAGCGGCTCGTCGACTGCCTGGCATTCGACCTGAAGATGGATCCGGCGGAACTGCGGCTGAAGAATCTGCTGAGGCCGGAACAGTTCCCGTACACCAGTAAGACCGGGTGGGTGTACGACTCGGGCGACTACGAGACCACCATGCGCAAGGCCATGGACATGATCGGCTACGACCATCTGCGGGAGGAGCAGAAGGAACGCCGCGACCGTGGTGAGCTGATGGGAATCGGCATGGCGTTCTTCACCGAAGCCGTCGGTGCCGGCCCCCGCAAGGACATGGACATCCTGGGTCTGGGCATGGCCGACGGGTGCGAACTGCGGGTCCATCCCACGGGGAAGGCCGTCGTCCGGTTGTCGGTGCAGACCCAGGGGCAGGGCCACGAGACGACGTTCGCGCAGATCGTGGCGGAGGAACTCGGCATCCCGCCGGACGACATCGACGTGGTGCACGGCGACACCGACAACACGCCGTTCGGGCTCGGCACGTACGGCAGCAGGTCGACGCCGGTGTCCGGGGCGGCGGCCGCGCTGGTCGCCCGCAAGGTGCGGGACAAGGCGAAGATCATCGCGTCCGGGATGCTCGAGGCCTCGGTCGCGGATCTGGAGTGGGAGAAGGGCGAATTCCATGTGAAGGGCGATCCGTCGGCGAAGGTGACCATCCAGGACATCGCGATGCGGGCACACGGCGCAGGCGACCTGCCGGAGGGCATCGAAGGCGGACTCGAGGCGCAGATCTGCTACAACCCCGAGAATCTGACGTACCCGTACGGCGCGTACTTCTGCGTCGTCGACGTCGATCCCGGCACCGCCGTGGTGAAGGTACGGCGGTTCCTCGCCGTCGACGACTGCGGCACCCGCATCAACCCGATGATCATCGAGGGGCAGGTCCACGGCGGCATCGTCGACGGCATCGGCATGGCGCTGATGGAGATCATCGAATTCGACGAGGACGGCAACTGCCTCGGCGGGTCGCTGATGGACTACCTGATCCCCACCGCGCTCGAGGTTCCGAAACTCGAGACCGGCTTCACCGTCACCCCGTCGCCGCATCACCCGATCGGCGCCAAGGGCATCGGCGAATCGGCGACGGTCGGATCGCCCGCGGCCGTGGTGAACGCGGTGGTGGACGCGCTCGCCCCGTTCGGGGTGCGGCACGCCGACATGCCGCTCACCCCGTCCCGGGTGTGGGAGGCCATGCAGGGCCGCGCGACACCCCCGATCTGAGTGTCGCCCCCGTCGGCTGCGAGGAGGCCCGATGGATCTGAAAGAGCGTGCGGCGCAACTGGTGCGCGACCGCAGGCCGTTCGTCCACGCGACGGTGGTGCGGGCACAACCGCCGACGTCGAGTCACACCGGCGACGAGGCGATCCTCCTGCAGGACGGGACGATCGAGGGTTTCGTCGGCGGGCAGTGCGCGCAGAATTCGGTGCGCACGGCCGCGCTGGGTGTGCTCGAGCGCAACGAGAGCGTGCTGTTGCGGGTCCTGCCCGACGGGGCCGTGCAGTTCCCCGAGATGCCGGGCGCGTCCGTCGTGGTGAATCCGTGCCTGTCCGGCGGCGCCATGGAGATCTTCCTGGAGCCGCAGGTGCCGCCGCCGCTCGTCAGGATCTGCGGCAGCACACCGATCGCGCAGTGTCTGGCGGGTATAGCGGAGCTGCTGGGGTTCACCGTCGAGCACGACGACGCCGGGCAGTTCTCCGGCACCACGGCCGTGGTGCTCGCCGGCCACGGCGGACCCGAAGCGGAGGTCATCCGCGCGGCGCTCGACGCCGGCGTCGGGTACGTCGGGCTCGTCGCCAGCCGGACCCGCGGGGGAGCCATCCTCGACATGCTGGACCTCACCGAGTCCGAGCGGGCGCGGGTGCACACCCCGGTCGGCCTCGACATCGGGGCGCGGACGTCGGCGGAGATCGCCGTGTCGATCGCGGCCGAGTTGGTGCAGCAGCTGCGGAGAGCGGGACTGCGGGCGCCGGAGGACGGTTCGGCCTCGCGGGCGGCGGTGGCGGAAGCGGTCGATCCGGTGTGCGGGATGCGCGTCGTGGTGGGACCGGACACCGTCCACCTCCGGCGCGACGGCCACGACTTCTGGTTCTGCGGGCCGGGGTGCCGGGCGTCGTTCGCGCAGGAGACGGGAGCGGTATGACGGAAGGGTTCGAGGATGTGGCGGACGTGGTCCGGCGGTTCGACGCCGAGGACTATCTCCTGGACCTCGGAACCGCGTCGGCGCTGTACCTCGGGGCGGTCCTGCGCCGTCCGCTGCTGCTCGAAGGCGAACCCGGAGTCGGCAAGACCACCGCGGCGAAGGCTCTGGCGACCGTTCTCGGTGCGCCGCTGATCCGGTTGCAGTGCTACGAAGGCCTCACCGCGAACGAGGCGCTCTACGACTGGAACTATCAGCGGCAGCTGCTCACCATCCGGCTGGCCGAGTCGCGAGGCGACGGCCTGACCGAGGACGATCTGTTCACCGAGGAGTTCCTGCTGGAACGTCCGATCCTGCACTGTGTGAGATATCGGGGACCGACCCCGCCCGTGCTGCTGATCGACGAGATCGACCGGGCCGACGACGAGTTCGAGGCCCTGCTCCTCGAGTTCCTGGGGGAGGCGTCGGTGACCGTTCCGGAACTGGGAACGTTCACGGCCGAACATCATCCCGTCGTCGTGCTGACGTCCAACCGCAGCCGCGACCTCCACGACGCGCTGCGCAGGCGGTGCCTCTACCACTGGATCGACTATCCGGAGCCGGCGCGGGCGGCCGCGATCGTGCGCCGCACGGTGTCCGTGGCGTCCGAACTCCTCATCGAGCACGCCACCCGATTCGTCGGCCGTGCCCGCGACCTCGATCTCGACAAGCCTCCCGGAATCGCGGAGACGATCGACTGGGTGTCCGCGCTCGCGGCGCTGGGTGTGGCCGATCTGGTTCGCGAAGACGCGATCTCGAGCCTGAGTGCACTCGCAAAGACCCCGGACGACCGCACAATGGTTCAGGACGCATTCGTCGACTACGCGCGCGGCCTGGCCACCGGATGAGAGGGTTCCGCCATGAAGATCGCCAACGAGTTCACCGTCAGCGCCCCGATCGAGCAGGCGTGGGAGGTGCTCAGCGACCTCGAGGAGGTTGCCCCCCTGCTGCCCGGCGCGCAGATGACCGGGCGGGAGGGCGACGACTACCTGGGGAAGGTGAAGGTCAAGGTCGGCCCGGTGACGAGTGAGTTCAAGGGCAAGGCCACGTTCGTCGAACGTGACGCGCAGGAGCACCGCGCCGTGATCGACGCCCGCGGCCGGGACTCGCGTGGTTCCGGCAATGCGTCCGCGACGATCACCGCCCAGTTGCACGAGGCGGGCGACGGCACCCGCGTCACCGTGGACACCGACATGAAGATCGTCGGCAAACTGGCGCAGTTCGGCAGCGGGATGATCCAGCAGGTGTCGGAGAAACTCATGGGGCAGTTCGCGGAATCGCTGGAAGCGAAACTCTCCGGAGGGCCTGCCGACCAGCCCGCGGCCGAACCCGAATCAGTGGGTTCCGCCACCGACTCCGCCGGCACCACGGCGCTGTCCGTGGCACGGCCCGCCGCCGAACCGGCGCCGCTGGACCTGCTGGCGCTGTCCGGTGCGGGTGCGTGGARACGGTACGCCCCGATCCTCGCTGCCGTCCTCGCGGGAATCGTGGTCGTCCTCGTGGTGGGCCGCCGCAGGCGATGACCGCGTCGGGCATCCTGCGGGGTGTCGATCTCGCCGCGTTCGCCGTGGCACTCGTGGCCCGGTTGCGGGCCCGCGGCGTCGTGGTCTCGGCGAGCGGCCCCGCGGTGTTCGTGCAGGCGCTGCACCTGTCGCCGCCGGGTTCACGTTCGCGGCTGTACTGGTCGGCCCGTCTGACGCTCGTCAACCGCGTCGAAGACCTCGCGTCGTTCGACGCGGTGTTCTCCGCGGTCTTCGAGGACGCGCTGCTGTCGGTGGACCCGCATGCGCGGCGCACCGCCGCCGGGCGGGAGTCGGCCCTCGCCGCCGTCCGCGACGGCCGCGACCGGCCCGGCGACCCGCAGGACGTCGAGGGCGTGCCGTGGATGACCCGACCGCTGATGACCGGCGGCGTCGACAACGCCGAGGACGGCCTTCACGACGCGCTCACCGCGGTGCCGGACACCCTGCCCAGCAGGCTCGTGGCCCGCGCCGACGAACCCTTCGCCCGATTCGACGCCCGCGATCTCCGGCTCCTCGGAGCCTGGCTGGAACAGGCCACCGCGGCGTGGCCGTCCCGCCGCACCCGGCGTCGCGAAGTGCATCGCCGCGGCAGGCGTATCGACCTGCGGGCCACCATGAACCGGTCGAGGGCGACGGGCTGGGAGCCGGTGGTGCTCGCGCGGAGCCGCGCCCGGGACCGCCCGCGCCGCATCGTCATGCTGTGTGACGTGAGCCGGTCGATGCAGCCGTACGCCGCGATCTACCTCCATCTGATGCGGGCGGCGGTGCAACGGCAGACCGCGGGCAGGCCGGAGGTGTTCGCGTTCTCCACGTCGCTGACGAGGCTGACCCCCGTGCTCGCCCACCGCAGCGCCGAGACCGCGGTCCGCAGGGCGAACGAGAAGGTGGTCGACAGATTCGGGGGCACCCACATCGCGGGCAGTGTGAGTGAACTGCTCGCGTCCCCGCACGGCAACGCGCTGCGCGGCGCACTCGTCGTCATCGCGTCCGACGGCTGGGACAGCGACGACCCGGAGCGCCTGGCGCACGCCCTCACCCGGGTGCGTCGTCGCGCCCATCGCCTGGTGTGGCTCAACCCCCGCGCCGGTGACCCCGGCTTCCGGCCGCTCGCCGGTTCGATGGCGGCCGCGCTGCCGTTCTGCGACGCGTTCCTCCCCGCGCATTCGCTGTCCGCGCTGCGCGACGTGCTGGACGTGATCGGCCGCCTCGGCTGAGCGGGTGGCCCGACTCCACCCCCAGGGTGCCTGGCAGTCGTGGCGTCCTTCCCGGATGCTCGAACGACGGTGCTGCACACCGTGCTTCAGCTCACAGGAGGAACAATGTCGACTACCAGAACTTCCGCCAGGATCGTGGCGGCCATCGGGGCGATCCTCGCGGCCCTGTCGATCTCGTTGGTGGGAACCGCCGAGTTCGCCGGCGCCAGACCCTGTCAGAACGATTGTCACGCACCCGTTCCCAAACCTCCGGTCGACGGCTGCCAACTCTGCAACCCCAACCCCCCACCGCCTCCGCCGCCACCGCCCCCGCCGCCCCGGTAGGGAMGGGTTCGGCATGCGAGACACGCGCCCCGGCCGCACGGTCGGGGCGCGTGTCTCGTTGCGGTCGCACGCCGAGTCGTTGATCCGCGGGATGGGATGACAGATGATCGATCGGGGGCCGATCGCGTGTCGTACCGACCAGAAGAGGCGAATGCCGTGGCTACGCTCAGTTCACTGAATGTCGGGTTGCCCCGGGACGTGTCCTGGCGGGGACGGACGGTCCACACCGGCGTGTGGAAGCGCCCCGTGGACGGCCCACGGACGGTCCGGAGGCTCAACATCGACGGTGACGGCCAGGGCGACCTCGGGGGACACGGTGGTGAGATCCGCGCCGTGCTCGTCTATCAGACCGAGTCCTACCGTCACTGGCGCGAATACCTCCGCCGTGACGATCTCGAACCCGGGCATTTCGGCGAGAACTTCACCGTCGACGGTCTGCCCGACGACGAGGTCTGCATCGGTGATCGCTACCGGATCGGAACCGCGGTCTTCGAGGTCACCCAGCCCCGCGTGACGTGCTACCGGGTGGGTATGCGCATGAACGAACCGCAGATGGCGGCGTTGCTCGTGTCCCACCGCAGGCCAGGCTTCTACCTCCGGGTGATCGAGGAAGGAGAGGTCGAGGCCGGGCAGGACATCGTGAAGGTCGCCGCGGGCCCGGAAGCGGTGCCCGTCGCGGAGATCGACGCGCTCCTGTACCTGCCAGGCCACCCCCGCGACGCACTCGAAAGGGCGTTGCGGATCCCGGCGTTGAGTCCCGGATGGAAGGAGTCGCTGCAGAGCATTCTGGACCGAGTCGATTCGGGTGCCGGCGGAAACGTCGGGCTGACGAAGACCGCAGGCAGCCCGCCGCCGGCGTGGCCAGGGTTCCGCTCGCTCACGGTGACCGGGATTCACGAGGAGAGCCGCCGCGTCCTGTCGTTGTCGTTGGCCGCACCCGACGGATCGGCGTTGCCGTCCTGGCAGGCGGGGCAGTCGATCACACTGCGCCTGCACCCCGACCCCAGTCGAGAACCRGTGATCCGCAGCTATTCGCTGTCGAATCGCCCCGGCGCAGCCGACTACCGGATCAGTGTGAAACGGGAACCGCACGGCGTCGCAGGCCGGTACGTCCACTCGCGTGTGCGCYTCGGTGACACCCTCGAGGTGGCGGCCCCGCGAGGGACGTTCTTCCTGGACGGCGAGGTGAGGCCGGTGGTGCTCGTGTCCGCGGGCGTGGGGGTCACACCCCTGCTGTCGATGTTGTACGCACTCGTGGAAGCGGGTTCGTCGCGGCAGGTGTGGTGGGTGCACGGTGCCCGTGACGGATCCGAGCATCCCTTCGCCGAGGAGAGCCGCGACCTCCTGGACCGGTTGCCGGGCAGTCGTTCGCACATCGCCTACAGCAGGCCTGCCGAAACCGACAGCAGGGGAGGCGACTACACCACGGCAGGCCGGCTCACGGGGGAGCTGATTGCGAGTCTCGGTCTGCCCGCGGACGCGGATGCCTATCTGTGCGGGCCCGCATCGTTCATGGCCGATCTCGGGTCCGCGCTCGCCGCCGACGGACTCGACCCCGCGCGGATTCACATCGAAACGTTCGGTGCGGAAGGAGCTCTCAATCCCGGTGTGGTTGAGGGTTCGTCGCGGGCGCCCCATCCGCCGTCCGGACCGCAGGGTGCGGGTCCGTCCGTCTCGTTCGCACGCAGCGGGCTCACCGTGCCGTGGGACGCCGGGCGGGGAACCCTCCTCGACTTCGCCGAGGCGTGTGACGTGCCGACACGCTGGTCGTGTCGCACCGGCGTCTGCCACACCTGTGAAACGGTGCTGCTGTCCGGGGCCGTCGACTACGACCCGGAACCGATCGAACCGGCCGCGGACGGGAACACCCTCATCTGCTGCACCACACCGGCGGACGACGTGGTGCTGGACCTGTAGCGCCGACTAGTCCTCCGCGCCACCGGGATCCGACTCACCCTCGGCCTCGTCGCGGTCCGCCCACTCCAGCAGCGGCTCGAGTGAGAACACGGCGTCGTCGATTCCCGCGTGCAGATCACCGAGTGTCGCGAACCGCTCGGGGACGGTGGCGATCGTGAACTCGTGCGGGTCCACGTCGTCGATCTCGTCCCACGTCACCGGGGTGGACACCGTCGCGTCGGGCACACCCCGCACCGAATACGCACTGGCGATGGTGTGGTCGCGGGCGTTCTGGTTGTAGTCGACGAACAACTTGCGCGGGTCCCGGTCCTTCCGCCACCAGGTGGTGGTCACGTCCTTCGGTGCCCTGCGCTCCACCTCGCGGGCGAAGGCCAGCGCAGCCCGACGGACGTCGCCGAATCCCCAGTCGGGCCGGATCCGGACGTAGACGTGCATGCCGCTGCCGCCGGACGTCTTCGGCCACCCCGTCGCACCCAATTCGTCGAGCACCTCGTGCACCACCCCGGCGACGCGCCGCACCGTGTCGAACCCACAGTCGGGCATCGGATCGAGGTCGATCCGCCACTCGTCGGGTCGTTCGACGTCCGCGCGGCGCGAGTTCCACGGATGGAACTCGACCGTGGACATCTGCACCGCCCAGATCACGTCCGCCGGGTGCGTGACGCACAGTTCGTCGGCGTGGCGGTTGTACCGCGGAAACGTCACGCGGACCGTCTGCACCCAGTCCGGCGCACCGTGCGGCAACCGCTTCTGGTGCACCTTCTCGCCGCTCAGACCGTCCGGGAAGCGGTGCATCATGCACGGGCGTTCGCGCAGTGCGCGCACGATCCCGTCGCCGACGCTCAGGTAGTAGTTCGCGAGGTCCAGTTTCGTGGCGCCGGTGGCGGGGAAGTAGACGCGCTCCGGGTGCGAGATCCGCACGGTCCGGTCGCCGACCTCCAGTTCGACAGCGGGTGACTTGTCCTTACCGGTCGCCATGGAGCAAACCTAACCCGCGGCAGATCGGGCCCGGGTGGTTTCGCGGCCATCCTCGTCGCGGTGTGTGCACAGCGATTTGCCGGATGCGGGCGCAATTGCGCGGGATTCCGGCACATGCCTGTGCAACTGTGGCGAGGTCAGAACCCCGGGGCCCGGCCGCCGTTCCACAGTTGTTCGGTGACGTCGTGGAAGCAGACGAGGGTCACCGGGTCGTCCTGCCGGCGGAGGATGGGCCTGCTGACGAGTGCGCGGACCCGGGATCCGTCCTGATGTGCGAGGTCGACGGGGGTGGTCGCCGACTCACGGAGGTGTTCGACCGCCGCGGCGCCCGTCGACGTCTCGTCCAGGTCGAGGAGTTCGGACACCGGACGCCCGCGCAGTGACGCGACGGGGTGCCCCAGCATCCTCTCGAACGCACTGTTCGCGTGGACGACCGTGCCGTCGTCCTCGACCGCCAGGACGGGAACCGGGAGGCGCTCGAGCAGGACGAGGGCGGGTAGCTGCTCGAGGTAGCCCAACGGGGTGTCCGGGATCGGGCGACGTCTCTCCTCATGATCTGCCTCTGCGCTCACAGCCCTATACTCTCACCGATTCCGACCGCCCGTCCCGTTGTCGCCGCAGACGGCGATTCTTCGGAGGACATTCGGATCCGTCGGAGGGCGATTCAGCGGTATGCGGACTCGATCATCGGTTCGGTCGCGAGGACCTTGCCGTCGCCGCCGACGATGGTCAGGGCGGACGGGGTGAGCCGGTACTCGGTGCCGCCGTCGCCGGTGGCGACGAAGCCGGAACCGCTGGGGCTCGGGTCGTCGACGGAGATCGCGGCGCCGTCACTGATGCGCACGCCCTGGTAGTAATAGCGTCCCACGCCCGTCTCGCAGACCACGACCAGGGACTTCGTGGTGCGACCGATGAACACCGCCGGGTTGGTGTAGTTGCATCGTGCATCGGACGGGGGCAGGAAGCCCTGCCGATCGGCGCCCGACACCTCGCCGACGATCGGCGGCGCGGGCGCCGTCGTCGTTCTCGTCGTAGTTCTCGGCGGAGTCGCGGCGGGCGGGACCGTCGCCGGAGCCGCCTTCGTGGTCGCGACGGGGACGTCTTCCGTGACGGGAAGGCGCACCTGACTGCTGCCGGCCGCGGTGACCGCGGGGTCGTCCGGATTGTTCCGGTCCAGYACGAGCCATCCGACCACCCCGGCGAGTGCCAGCAACGCGATCACCAGCACGGTCACCGTCACCGGCACGGCCACCGACCGTCGCGCAGGCGGCGGGGCGGTGTAGGGAGTGGGCGGGTAATAGGGCGGAGGTGGAGCGGGCGGACCGCTGTGGAACGCGGTCGGCGGGTAGACGGGTGGACGCCCGCGGTCGTCGACCCGGGTCGGCTCGGACCGCATGCCCGGCGACGGTTCCGGGCGGGTCGCGATGTCGGTTTCGGCCTTCCGCTCGCGAGCGGTCAACGCGGAGCGGGCTGCCGCCGCGAAGTCGCCTGCCGTCCGGTACCGATCGCGGGGATCCTTGGCCAGACCCCGGGCGATCACCTCGTCGAACGTGGCGGGCACTTCGGGCCGGATCGAGCTGGGGCTGGGCACCGGCGTGGTGAGGTGCGCGCGGATCGCGCTGCTGATGCTGTTGGACGGGAACGGAATGGACCCCGTGAGGCATTCGTAGAGGACGCACGCCAGCGAATAGACGTCCGCGCGGGCATCGACCGGTGCGTTGTCGAACCGCTCGGGCGCCATGTACGCGTAGGAGCCGACAGCGCTGCCGAGGGTGGTCAGGCGGAGATCGGAACTCGAGTGCGCGATACCGAAGTCGACGAGGTACGCGAATTCACCGGCCGTGACGAGGATGTTCTCCGGCTTGACGTCGCGGTGGATGAGACCGTCGGCGTGGGCGGCGTCGAGCGCCGCCGCGATCTGGTCGACGACCGCGACCGCATGTGCGGGGCCCATCGGGCCACGCGAGCGGAGCAGCGCCCGCAGATCCTGCCCGACGACCAGACGCATGTCGATGTAGAGCACACCGTCGATCTCGCCCCAGTCGTGGATGGGGATGACGTGCGGCTCCTGCAGCCGGGCCGCGGCATGCGATTCGCGGCGGAACCGCTGCTGGTAGGTGGGGTCTTTCGCGAGGTCGACGTCGAGGATCTTGAGTGCGACGGTGCGATCCTTGGTGGTGTCGTACGCCTCGTACACCTCACCCATTCCGCCTCGGCCGAGCAGAGCCCTGAGATGGTAATGCCCGAACTGCGAGCCGACCCGTGTGCCTGCCGTCATTCCCATCCCCTCGAAGCCGGAAACAGCACGATACACGCAGCGTCAGAACTCTGGATCGTCGAAAATCCGTTGCCCGACGCCGCCGCGGTCCGTATCGTCACGTGGCTTTGTCCACCCGTCGACAGAAGGAGTTCACTTCGTCATGGAACCCGTCACCGAACACGACATCAGGTCGTCCTTCATCAATTGCTCCAAGGGCGACGCCAAGCGCCTACCGGTCCCTCGTGACCTGGACGATCGGCCGTGGGAGGATCTCGACTTCCTCGGCTGGAGCGACCCGTCGTTTCCCGGCCGCTGTTATGTCGTCGTACCGCGGGAGGATCGTCTGGTCGGCGTCGCGCTGCGCTACGAGACGGGCGGTTACCGCCGCGCGCAGATGTGCACGGTCTGTATGACCACGCATGCCAGTGGTGGTGTCTCGCTGATGACCGCGCGTAAGTCGGGGGAGTCCGGGCGCCGGGGTAACTCGATCGGCACGTACATGTGCGCCGACCTCGCCTGCTCGCTGTACGCGCGCCGGAAGAAGTCGCCCGCGCTCGGCAGGCAGTACCGCGAGGATCTCGAACCGGAGGAGAGGATCGCGCGGGTTCGCGACAACCTCGACGCCTTCATCGCGCGCGTCTACGGCTGATCGAACCCCGACACACCAACCTGCAGCCCGGTGGCTGCCGAAGAGAATGAGAGGTAGATGCCATGCGCCGACATTCGAGAAACCACTCTCCGGCACACCCCGAGTTCGGAGACACTGCAACCGAACCCGGGGTGTGTGGGATTCCTCTCCGGTCGAGACGGCCCGGACGTGACCGGACCGCCTCGTCCGGAGAGGATCCCGCTACGCTCGCCGTCGCCGAGAACTGAAGTGGGCGAATGCCTTCGCCATGATCGGGGTGGTGATGAGCATGATGACCAGCCGCAGCACCTGAGCGGCCGCGACGAACGTGACGTTGGAGGAGGTGGAGGCCGACACGGCCAGCACCGCCGCCAGACCGCCGGGGGTGGTGGCGAGATAGGCCTCGAGGAGGCTCGCGCCGGTGAGGTGGGCGAGAAGGATGCCCAGGCCTGCGCACGYCGCCCCGACCAGGAGGGTGAGCAGCGCGGCGTACGGCAGGATCCGTCCGATCGCCCGCAGGCTCGCCCGGTCGAATGCGAGCCCGGCCTGCCAGCCGATGAGGATCAACGCGGCGGTCATCAGTATCGGCGGGACCGAGACCGCGTCGCTCCAGCCGCCGAGTTCGAATCCGGCGCTCACCGCCAGCGGCCCCAGCGTCGCGGGGGCGGGCAGTCGCAGAAGGGACGCCACAGCGGTGCCGCCCACGATGAACAGCGCCAGGAATGGCAGTGCCACATACCATTCGGCGCCGCCGTCGGTGGCCGTCGCCGTTCCCGTACCGGTATCCGCGCGGAACCCGAACGTGACGATCATCGGCATCGACACCACGACGAGCGCCACCCTCAGATATTGCACCACCGCGACGATGCGGTCGTCGCCGCCGAGTTCGCGGGCCATCGCGACGAGTCCGGTGGCGCCGCCCGCCGTCATGGCCAGGGATCCGGTCACCGCGTCCACGTCACGATGCAGCGCGAGGAGGGCGCCGGCCGCCACGCTGATCACCAGGGTCGCGGCTGCGATCGAGACCACCGGCACCCACAGCGAGCCCAGGGCGGCGATCGTCTCCCGGTGCACCATCAGCCCGACCGCACTGGCCAGCACGCCCTGGGCAAGCTTGCCCAGCGGGCGGGGCACACGCGACGGACCCCAACCGGCGACGGCCAGGGCCGCCGCGACTATCAGGGCCGCGAAAAGGCCGGCCGCCGTGAGTCCCATGCTCTCGCCGAGCGCCCAGCCGCCGGCCGAGAGTGCGATCAGTGCGGCCCATCGGAGTCCGTGGCGACGCAGTCGGGATGCGCGCGTCGGCACGGTCCGTTCGGGGGTGTGCACGTCGGTCACGATCGGGCGCCTTTTTCGGGATGCTGTTCTTCGATGGTGTGCATTAACGTATACCTTAGCCGATGCCATTGCGAACGTTAGAATGTATGCATGGCGGGCGAGAGCAAGAGCGAACAGGTATACGGGCAGCTCAGGGCGGATATCCTGAACGGGGTTCTGTCGCCGGGGCAATCGCTGAGTGCTCTCGACGTCGGCTCGCGGTACGCGGCGTCTCGTACCCCAGTCCGTCAGGCCTTCCTGCGACTCGAGGCGGAGGGGCTGGTCTCGCTCGTCGACCGGCAGGGCGCACGGGTCTCTCCCATCTCGATCAAGAGCGTCCGCGACCTCTTCGAATTACGCATCCTGCTCGAGGCGGCCGCGGCGCGTATGGTCGCCGAGACCGTCGCCCGGGACTCCGCGGCCCGGCAGCAGTTCGAAGAGGTGGCGGAAGCACTCGAGGCGATCTCCGAGGAGGGTGCGTCCGATGACCGGCGCGATCGCTACTACGAACTCACGGAAACCTACGACCAGGCGGTCATCGCGCGCACCCGGAACGCGCAGCTGGCCCGCTCGATCGCCGAACTCCGGCCGCACACCGAGCGGCTGCGCAACATTGCCCACTCCCGCCCCGGCCGCCTGGACGTCTCGCTGGCCGAGCATCTGTCGATGTGCCGTGCGATCCTCTCCGGCGACGGGGCGGCCGCTGCCGCAGCCTGCGCCGAGCACCTGGCGCAGACGCAGCGGACCATTCTCGCGGCGGTGGTCGATCCGCAGGGATCCGGTGTCTCCATCGACCTGGTCACCGCGTAGCCGGGGCGGTCAGAGCGCGAGGATGGCGGGGACGCTGAGGACCGCCACGTAGTACCCCATGAACAGGACACCGGCGTGGATCTTGAACGCCCTCGACAGCAGACCGCCGACGAGTCCGACCGTGAGGGTGACGGCGAGCCCGAGGATGCCGCCCTCCCAGACGCTGATGACGACGACCAGTCCGGTGAACGTGGCGATGATCGCTTCGTGGCTGACGAACCGGACGACCAGGGTGGCCGCGCGGTGGGCGAAGTTCATCGCGAACGGGTACGCGATGATCGCGGCGATCACCACGGCACCGAGACCGTAGAGCAGGAACTCCCAGTTGGTCAGTGCCGTGGACAGGTTGCGGATCTGCCCGGTGCCGTCGTCGGTGGTGAAGACCGGTGGCGCGTTGAACAGGGGAGCGGCCGGCCCTGCCGCGACCGGGCTGAGCGGCAGACCGAACGCGATGAGCGGAATGAGCGCTTCGGCGATGTACGTCGATTCGGTGGTCCCGTTGCGGGCGGCGATCACCGAGGTCAGCCGGTGGTAGCCGTGCTTGACCCGGGATCCGACGACCTCGCCCATGAGCACGGTCATGGCGACCGGGCTGAAGACGAACGTGGCGCTGGAGACGGTCGCGGTCGCGGCGACGTGCGCCGTCTGCTTGCGGTCGAGCATCCGGAACGGGTTCGGGAAATACCCGTTCCACCCCTTGATCTCCGGGGCGAGCCACACCGTCGCCGGTTCCTTCCGGGCCATGTCCTTCCGTCCGGACGCACCCAGCACGAGGAACAGATCCGCGATGAGGGGACCGACCGCAATGCCGAGGAAGTAGCTGATGTTCAGGGAGACGTCGTAGCTCTTCGTCAGCGATTTGAGCGCGAGGACGAGGACGACGAACGGCACGAGCGCGGCCACCCCGGACCATTTGCCCGGCGACGTGTAGGCGATCGCGACGGCGGCGACGAGGAACAACCACGGTGCCACGGACTGGACGGTGTCCGCCACCGGGGCGAGCAGGGTGGCGAACAGCACCGCCACGGGGACGGCGATGAACGCGGAGATGATCGCACCCGAGATCGCCTTGCGCAGGGCGATGTGCGGCACACCGAGGCTGCGCAGCAGCCGCGCCTCACGCATCAGCGGCACGGCCATCGTGTCGCCGGGGATGCCGAGCAACGTGGTGGGCACCGCGTGGGTCATGTGCTTGGCGACGGCGCCGGCGAGGAAGAACGTGAACACCGCCGCGGGCGGGGCGCCGAGCAGGATGACCAGCAGCGTCAGCGGGGCGATGGTGGCCGTCTCGTCGGTCCCGGACACCAGCCCGATCAGGGAGAACACGATGGCGCCGATGACGCCGAGCGCGATCGCGACGAGGACGTCGTTGGTGAACAGCACGCTCATGATCGTCCGCCCGTCCCGTGTGTCTCCGCCTCGGCGAACCGGTCGTAGAGGTCGAGATCCTTCAACTCCCGGACGGTCTGGGCGGGGAGGTCGGACACCGAGCCCAGCCCCTGACGTTCCTCCTGCAGCACCCGGATGACGTCGCCGACCTTGTCGCCCTCGGACGAGTCGACGGCGATGTTCCGCTTGGGGCGGAACAGTTTCCCGCTGACGACGCCCGCGACGAGGCATGCGGCGATGCCGACCAGAAGCGCATATGCGTCTGCCAGAGACGAATCCGTGACGAAGGAGTTGAAGAACGCGGTGGCACCGAGGAGCGCGCAGACGCTCACGACGAGACCGATGACGACGGAGACGGCGAGATCTCGCCCGGCCACCGTGTCGCCCCACACCTCGAGGTAACGAGGCCGAGGCATCTGATCGTCGGTGGGCGGGGGCGCCTGCGAGGCGGGCTGGCTTTCGATGGACATCGTCTGTACTTCCGTGTGAGGGGTGTCGTGCGCTAGGAGAGTGCGGCGGTCAGGGCCGTCGCCACCCGAGACGGGCTGGGATGGCCGATGTGCCCGGCCATCCAGCGGGAGGTGTCGGTCAGGGTATCGAGGTCGATGCCTGTGTGGATGCCGAGGCCGTGCAGCATCCACACCAGGTCCTCGGTAGCGAGATTCCCGGTGGCACCCTTCGCGTAGGGACATCTGCCGAGACCTCCTGCTGCGGTGTCGAATTCGGTAACTCCCGCGATCAGTGCGGCGTGCACGTTGGCGAGCGCCTGACCGTACGTGTCGTGGAAGTGTCCGGCGATGGAGTCGACCGGCACACCGGCGGCCACGACGGCGTCGAGCACAGCGCGAACGTGGCCGGGGGTGGCGACGCCGATGGTGTCACCGAGCGAGATCGACGAGCATCCCATGCCCGCCAGTTCCGCGGCGATGTCGGCGACACGGCCGGGATCGACCCGTCCCTCCCACGGATCGCCGAAGCACATCGAAATGTAGCCACGGGTGCCGATTCCTTCGGCGCGCGCACCCGCGACCACCGGCCGGGCGTTGTCGAGCGCGCCGGCGACGGTGGTGTTCAGGTTTTTCCGGGCGAACGTCTCGGTGGCGCTGACGAAAACGGCGATCTCCCGGGCGCCCGCGGCAAGTGCCCGACCCAGCCCCCGCTCGTTGGGGACCAGCACGACCTGGCGGACGTCGTCGGGAAGGTCGAGTTCGGCCATGAGCGACTCGGCGTCGGCGAGCTGCGGAATCCATTTCGGGGAAACGAAACTCGTCACTTCGAGCGATCTGACGCCGGCGGACACGAGCCGACGGCAGAACTCCGCCTTGACCGCGGTGGGCACGAGCGCCGACTCCGCCTGGAGCCCGTCACGCGGTCCGACTTCGTAGATGCGGACCGCGGACGGCAGCGACGGGTCGGCGAACGCGTGGGGCGCCGGACGCCACACTGGTTCGGGATTCGCGGGGGCGGTCATGTCAGTGTCCGGAACGAAGGTCGGCGAGCACCTTTTCCGCGTGCTCGACCCGGATGCGCTGGTCGTCGATGAGCCGCGTGACCACCAGATCGAGTTCGTCGCCGGTGGCGCCGGCGGAGGCGGCGATGGTGCGGGCGTGCAGACTCATGTGGCCGCGCTGGATTCCCTCGGCGGCCAGCGCCCGGCAGGCGCCCAGGTTCTGCGCGAGCCCCACCGCGACGATCACGTCCGCCAACTCCGAGGCCGTGGAGACGCCGAGCATCTTCACCGCCGCCTGCGCGACGGGGTGGACTTTGGTGGCGCCGCCGACCAGTCCGACGGCCATCGGCACCTCGAGGGTGCCGGAGAGGTGACCGTCCGCGGTCTTCTCGAAGTGCGAGAGCGCCGTGTACCGGCCGTCCGCGGCGACCGCATGCGAGTGGCAACCGGCCTCGACCGCGCGGGTGTCGTTGCCGGTGGCCAGGACGGCGGCGGTGATGCCGTTCATGATGCCCTTGTTGTGGGTCGCGGCGCGGTAGGGGTCGGATTCGGCGAGCGCGGAGGCGTGCACGATGTTGTCGACCACCTCGTCGCCACCGAGCAGATCCTTGTCGAACACGGCCCGGGCCCGGGTGATCCGCAGGTCCGCCTTGTTCGTCAGGATCCGCAGCAACGAACGCCCGCCGGAGATTTCGGCGAGCCTCGGGGCGATCGCCTCGGCCATGGTGTTGACGGCGTTGGCGCCCATGGCATCTCGCACGTCGATGTGGATGTGCACCACCACGTGCACGCCGGTGCGCGTCGGGACGAGTCGCACCGTGAGGTCGCGTGCGCCGCCGCCGAATCGGACCAGCATCGGATCCTGGGCATTGGCCAGTTCCATGATCTCCGCGCGTGCCTCGAGCACCCGCAGCCGGGACGTCTCGGGGTCGGGGCAGTCGAGGATCTGGATCTGGGCCTGCATCACCGGATCGGTGCTGGAGGTGTGGAAGCCGCCGTGCACCCGCGCCATCCGGGCGGCGTTGCTGGCGGCGGCCACCACGGACGGCTCCTCGGTAGCCATCGGGACGAGGTAGTCGCGCCCGTTGACGGTGAAATTGGTTGCGACACCCACCGGGATCGCCATGACCCCGACGACGTTCTCGATCATGTGATCGGCCTGATCGATGCCGAGACCCTGCCCGGGATCGAACACGGCGACGTCGAGTTCGGACAGGCCGGTCCTCTCGGCGATCACCGTGCGGCGCTGCTGCGCGCTGGAATCCTTGAGACCGGGGATGCGGCTGTTGACGGGCACTGTGTTCCTCCACGTACTCACGGGCGGGGGCGTGTGGTGAGCCCCGACGGCAACCCTGTTCTGTGCTTCGGTTCACACGGTAGGGGCATTCCGCCGACCTCGACATGTATCGATCACACATGTATTTCCTTCAGGAATGTGTGACTATCACTGCCCCCGGAGTTCGTCGAGGCGGACCGCAGCCGAGATTCGGAACAGGTGTTCGTCGCCCCGCCACTCGGGCCCCAGCAGCATCTCCAGTCGGTGGAGTCGCTGCAGAATCGTGTTGGTGTGGTAGTTGAGGGCCCGCGCCGTCTTCGTCGGGCTTGCCTCGTTGCGGACGAATGCACGCAACGTGGCGAGGAGGTCCGTTCCCTTGCCGTCGTCGTAGGCGCGCACCGGCCCGATCGTCTCGTCGATGAACGCGTTCAACGTCCGTGCATCGGTGTCGAACAGCAGCGCGTAGGGCAGATACGCGTCGGTGCTGACCGCGGCGTCGGTGGTGCCGAGCGCGGCGAGTAGTCGGGAGGTGCGCAGACCGGACTCGAATCGTGCGGGGAGCGCATCCGGCGACTCCGCTCGGGGGGTCGTGATCGCCAGCACCGAACCGTGCAACGTCTGGCGCAGGTGGTTGCGCAGGTCCAAGGTGAACTCGGGCGGGGCGGTAGCGGTGAGAACGGCAACGACGACGCCTGCGTGTTCCCCGACGAGGCCGTGGCGGCCGACGAATGCGGTCGCGTCACGGGCCGCGGTGGCGCGGTCCTCGGCCGGGACCGAGACCAGTACGACGGTCTCGAGGTCTGCGAGGGCGACATGCTGGGCACGCACTCGACGTTCCAGATCGCGGCGCCGCTCCGGTGCGGGGTCGAGCAGGTCCGCGACCAACTCGACGCGGGCCCGCAGGTCTGCGTCGGCCATCGCATTCTGCTGCAGCACCAGCAGTGCGCCGACCTGCGCGGCGCGTTCGATGGTGCGCTCGTCGACCGGTCCTAGTTCGAGGTCCCCGGACCCGACCAGTACCGCGCCGAAATACAACTCACCCGCGATGACAGCGGCCACGATCGGCGTCCCGGGGTCGTCGACGCGAACGCAGTGGCCGGTGGTCCGGCTCGACGTGATGGCATCCCGCACCAGCGGCGGCAACTGGGCGGACACCTGCCCGGCCGGCGTGGGGTGGGAGGCGACGGCGTGCAGATCCCGGTCGACGATCGTGACTGTGCGGCCGAGTGCGGTGGAGAGGGTGCCGGCCACCTGCTCGAATCCGCCTCCGACCAGCACTGCCTCGATGAGTTCCTGGTGCACGACCGTGGACCGGTCGCGGACCTGCAGATACTCGGTCAGCCGGTCGAGTGCCGTGCGTGCCTCGTCCTCGGACCTGCGCACCTGTTCGAGGGTGCTGGCGGTCTGCAGCACCACCGACGCGTGATCGGCGAGCGCGGACAGCACGGCGATCTCGTCCGGCGTGAAGGCGTACTCCTGGCGGGTGGCGGCGAACAGCACGCCGAGCACCTGACCGTCCGACAACATCGGCACCCCGAGAATCGACACGATCCCTTCCGCTGCGACCGCGTCGTCGATGAGTTCCTCGTGCGGCCCCTCCGCGTAGTCCTGATAACGCAGAACCCATTGCGCGGCACGAGAATCGGCGATCTGGCTGGCCAGGCCCATTCCCGGGGGAACGCGGAGGTGCTGGAACTGCGGTGTCACCGAGCCGGCGGTCTTGCGGACGTTCAGCTCCCGGGTCGCCGGATCGAACTCGGACAGGTAGGTGACGTCGGTGCCCATCATCTCGTGGGCGCGGCTCACCAACCGTCCGAGGAGGGCGTCGATGTCGCGGAGTTCGGCGAGTTCGCGGGCACTCGAGAACAACACCCCGAGTTCGCGTTCCCGTCGCCGCAAACGGGTCAGCTCGACCTGGTGCCTGCGCACCTTCTCCGCGAACGCCGCCCCGCCGGCCGGGCCGGCAGCAATCCGGTCGAGCGCCTCACGGACCGCGGCCGAGTCCACGGTCAGTTCGCCGACCATCGCGTCGGCGAGTATCCCCAGCGCGTCGCCGCTCTCCCGTGAATCCATGCCCACACTCTGCCCTGACCGGCGGAGAAGTCCCTACTGATCGAGATCAGCGCCCCGCACGAATCCCGGCACGGCGGGCAGATGCCGCGGACGGAAAATCGAGGCTGGTGCGGCTGCTCCGGTGAGCGGCGCTAGTCGATCATGAACCAGCCCCGGACCTGTGCCTCGTGGTCTACGTAGTGTGCCCCGGAGACGTCGACGACGACCTTGTCGATGGTGCCACCGGTGAACGGGAACGGTGCGGTGTAGTCGGCGGTGACCGGGGAGGCACTGTCGCGTCCGACGCAGATTCCGTCTCCGACGAGGCAGAACACTCCGGGTTGGGTGACGATTTCGCTGCTGGCCACCTGCTGCTCGTCGAGGTAGAGGTCGAGGGTGCCGGCGAACCCGGGCATGGCCGGGTCCTCGTTCTTGCCTTTCACGGTGAATTCGGCGGTGCACACGTGCCCGCCCGGGGTGATGTCGCGGTCGGCGGCCACGTCTTCGATTCGGGTGCCGAGCCAGTTGAACGTGTAGTGGAGTCGGTGGTCTTTGACGTACAGACTGTGCCCGCCCGCGACGCCGCCGTGCGCGAAGAGGACACCCTCGGCGTCGGGGGTGTCCACGTGGACGCCGGCCGCGATGGTGTAGGAGCGGCCGGTGATCGGGGCACCGGCGCTTTCGGGGACGTCCGCGCAGTTCGGGTAGTAGACGTAGCGGTCGCGGGGTTTGCCGGGGTGCGGGCGGTCTGCGAGGACCTGTTCGAGGGCGCTGCGGTCGTCGAGTGGGAGGCCGTTGAAGATGCCGGCGTAGTAGAACCAGAGTTCCTTCATCTCGGCGAGGCGGTCCGGTTCGGTGTCGGCGAGGTTGTGGAGTTGGGCTCGGTCCTCGTCGAGGTGGTAGAGCTCCCAGACGTCGTGGCCGAAGTTGCCCCACCCGGAGATCGGCGGGTGCAGCGAACACGCGAGCCATCCCTCGTGGTACAGGGAACGTTGCCCGAGCATTGCGTAGAACTGGGTCTGTTTCCCCGGGGCGGTGGGGTCGGTCAATGTGGCCGCGAAGCTCTCGCCCTCGATCGGGCTCTGTGTGTAGCCCTTGAGCACCGCGGGCGGTTCGATGTCGAGGAGTTCGTAGATGGTGGGCACGACGTCGACCGCGTGAATGTACTGGTGCAGCGGTTCGGTGCGGGGTTGCAGCCTGGCGGGCCAGGAGACCATGCACATGTCGGCGATGCCGCCCTCGTACCCGGCCCACCTCTTCCAGTACGGGAACGGGGTGTCGAACGCCCAGGCCCATCCGGTGTTGTAGTGGTTGTACGAGGCGGGGCCGCCGAGTTCGTGCAGGTGCGGCAGTGTCACCTCGGTGGTGTCGGCGACGCCGTTGAAGAACCGCCATTCGTTGAAGGAACCGTTCGGTCCGCCCTCGCCGCTGGCGCCGTTGTCGGAGATCACGATGAGCAGAGTGTTGTCGAGTTGACCTGATTCGGTGAGGAAGTCGATCACCCGGCCGAGCTGATCGTCGGCGTAGGAGATGAATCCGGCGAATACCTCGGCCATCCGGATGAACAGGCGCTGCTCGTCGGCGGTGAGCGAGCCCCACGGGCGGACGGTGTCGAGGATCGGCCAGAGTTGACCGTCCGGGCCGGTGGTGTTCGGCTCTCCGTGCGGGTTGATCGGCGACAGCTCGGTGCCCCTCGGCAACAGGCCCAGTTCCTTCTGCCGGGCCAGGATTTCGGTGCGGATGGCCTCGTAACCCTGGTCGAACGTGCCCCTGTATCTGTCGGCCCATTCCGGGGGGACGTGGTGCGGGGCGTGCCCGGCCTGCGGGGCCAGGTACATGAAGAACGGTTTGTCCGGGTCGACGGCTTTGGCGTCGCGGATGAACTCGATCGCCTTGTCGGACAGGTCCTTCGACAGGTGATAGCCGTCCTCGGGGGTTCCGGGTGCCTCGATCGGGTGGTTGTCGTAGACGAGGTCCGGGTACCAGCTGTTCGACTCGCCGCCGAGGAAGCCGTAGAAGCGTTCGAACCCGCGGCCGAGCGGCCACCGGGTCTTGACCGCCGACATGTTGCATTCCTCGCTCGGGGTCAGGTGCCATTTGCCGAGGCAGTAGGTGTTCCAGCCGCGTTCGGCCAGCACCTCGGAGATGAATCCGTTCTCGAAGGGGATGTGCGTCGAGATGCCGGGGAACCCGGAGCTCATCTCGGCGACGGTGGCCATCCCGTTGGAGGTGGCGTTGCGGCCGGTCAGCAGCGAGGCGCGGGTGGGCGAGCACAGCGCCGTGGTGTGGAAGTTCGAGTACCGCACACCCGAGTCGGCGATGCGCCGCATGGTGGGCGTCTCGATGGGACCGCCGAAGACGTCCATGCTGCCGTAACCCACATCGTCCCATGCGATGATCAGCACGTTCGGGGCGCCCTCGGGGGCCGCGGCGGGCAGGTACGGTGACCAGTCCGGAACCGAATCTCGAATATCGACGGCGATCTTGCCCTTACGGTTGGTGGCCATGGCGTCGCTCCTCCGGTCGACGGTCCGCTGCGCACTTTTCGGCATGCGGGAACCCCGCCTTTTCATCGTTGTCGGTGCGGCGACGGGGCGTCTACCCCCGGCACGCGCAAGCCGCGGCGGCGTTATTCACCCGCGGTGCAGCAGATCGGTTGCCTGCTGGTTCCCACACCCGACTTCGGCCATGATTGAACCCATGGCCGATCCGCGCAGCGAGGCCCAGTTCCATCGTCTGCGGACACCGCGTTCCGCGGCGATCGCGGGCATCGTCTTCGGTGTGCTCTTCGCCACCTGCGTTGCCCTGCTGGCCGCGGCGATGCCGGCCACCGCAAGCGCGCCCTGGGCGCGGGGTGGATCGCAGATCACCACCGCCTTGTTCCTCGCCCCGATCGCGGGCATCGCGTTCCTCTGGTTCATCGGGGTCCTGCGCGACCGGTTCGGCGACCTCGAGGACCGCTTCTTCTCGACCGTCTTCGTGGGCAGCGGGCTGCTGTTCCTCGCCATGACGTTCGTGTCGACGGCGCTCGCGGGGGCACTGCTCGCCGTCTCCCGGAACGCGAACGCCCCGGAGAACGACATCGTGTACTTCGGGCGGGAGGTGATGCTGCACGTCACCAACGTCTACGCCGTGCGGATGGCCGCGGTGTTCATGATCTCCCTGGCCACGATGTGGTGGCGGACCCGGCTGATGCCGAAGCCGCTGGTGATCACCACCTACCTGTTCGCGGTGGTGCTGCTGGTCATCGTCAGCTTCAGTCTCTGGGTGGCGCTGGTCTTCCCGGCGTGGGTGCTGGCGGTCAGCGTGTACATCCTCGCCACCGATCACCGACAATCGGTCCGGCCGCGGGAGGGAGGACCATGAGCACAGCGCCCGCCGGTGATGCCTACCGTCGTCGGCGCATCCTGTACGCCGAACTCACAATGGTGCTGTACATCCTCGTCGGGCTGGGCCTGGGGCTGACCGTCCCGAGGATCCGGCGCGGACCCGAAGTGCCGGCTCAGCAGGTGATCGGTGTCCTGACCACGATCGGACTCGGTGTGCTCGGCCTGGTCGCCGTCATCTACTCACTGGGGATTCTGGTCGTGCGGTGGGTGGCCTCGAACTACAGCCCGCGCCTGACCCAATTCCGTGACACCCCGATTCTGCGGCAGACCTTCGCGTTCGCCCTCGGCGTGGCCGTCTTCTGCATCTCCGCGGCCTTCGCCACCGGCCCCCGCGCCCGGGTCTCGATGGCCGTCCTGATCATCGCCATCGTCTTGCTGGCCGTGATGGCCGTGCTGCTGCGGACCCTCCAGGTGACAGCGGCAACCTCCATCCAACTCTCGCCCGTCCTGAACTCCATCGCTGCCCGCGGCCGCGACGTCCTCGACGCCGCGAGCCCCACAGCCGCGAGCACCGTTGGGTCACCCGCAGCCCCCCTGCCCGAGCCTCGCACCATGGTCACCTGGCCGACATCACCTGCCGTGCTGCAAAGAATTCTGGTGGACCGCCTCGTCGGCGCCGCCCAGACCGCGAACGCCGTCATCGTCCTGCGCGCAGCCCCGGGCACCACCCTGCAGTGCGGCACCACGGTCGCCGACATCCATGGGGAACTGGCACCGTCGATCGTCCTCGGCGGGCTGGTTGTCGGCAGCGAGCGGACATTCGAACAAGACCCGCTGTTGGCCTTCAGGCTCCTGACCGACATCGCGCTACGCGCGCTGCGGCCGAACGACCCCGCGACGGCGGTCCAGGCCCTCGACTACCTCGAGGACCTGCTCGCCCGGGCCGCCGCGGCACCGATCGAATCCCGGCGCGTCACCGACCGCAACAACGCTCTGCGCCTGGTGATCGCACGACCGGGCTGGGACGACTTCGTCCGGACCAGCCTCGACGACCTCATCCCCGCGGCGGCGACCACACCCAGTGTCCTCATCCGCATCCAGACATTGCTCGAACGCGTGCGGAACCGGGCCCACCCGGACCACCGCGACGTCCTCACCCAGCGGCTGACCTGGGTGAACGAACACCTCGCCACACTCCTTCCCCGTCCCGCGTGAACGGGCCGACGATCCCGCGCCCGGCCCGATGCTTCTCGTCGTGGCACCCGGACTGTTCGGGGAGGTAGCCCGGTCTAGTACTTCGGTCCGTGTCGGATACCCTGGGTGTGCCTCGTGCCCGGCGAGCGAAAGGGTCCGCACATGCGAAGCGACGACGATTCCCGGAGCGGCGGTTCCGTTCAGATGCCCCGGCAGGCCGTCACGATGCAGGACATCGCCGATCGAGTGGGTGTGTCGAAGGCATTGGTCTCCATGGTGTTTCGGCGCGTCGCCGGACCGAGCGCCGAGACGCGGAAACGCGTCCTCGAGGTCGCGGACGAGCTCGGCTACCGGCCGAACCGGACCGCCGCACTGATGTCGCTTCGACGCACCCACCTCGTCGGCGTGATGGCCGACATCCGCAACAGCTTCCACGCCGAGATGGTCGAGTACCTCGTCGCCGCCGCCGACGAGAACGGGTACGAGGTGGTGCTCGGTGCGCTCACTCCCACCCACGCCGAACAGAAGGTGGTCGACACGCTGCTCGATTTCCGCTGCGAGGCGCTGATCCTGCTCGGCACCGAACTCGACACCGACGTCCTCGACGTGCTGGGGGAGCGGCTGCCGGTGGTCGTGGTCGGCCGCCGCGTCGGTGACAGCTCGGTGGACGTCGTGCGCACTGCGGACGGCAAGGGCATCGGCACCGTCGTCGATCATCTCGTGGAACTGGGTCATCGGCAGATCACGCACCTCAGTGGCGGTGCGGGCACGATTGCGGCCGACCGGAGATCGGGCTACAGCCGCGCCATGCGTCGCCACGGCCTCGACGTCGACGTCGTCGAGGGTGACTTCACCGACAGTGCCGGGACGGTCGCGGCGCACACTCTGCTCGAGCGGTCCCAGCTGCCCACCGCGGTGATCGCGGCGAACGACCGCAGTGCCATCGGGCTGATCAGCGAACTGCGGAGCCGGGGCGTGAGGATCCCGGAGGACGTCTCCGTCGCCGGATACGACGACAGCCTCCTGGCTCAGCTCGCGCACATCGATCTGACGTCGGTCAATCAGCAACCGCGGGAGCAGGCCGCCACGGCGGTCGACGCGGTCATCGAGCGGCTGGACCGCGGCAGGACCGAATCGATCGCGACCGTTCTCCGGCCCCGGCTCGTCACGCGCCGGACCACCGGACCGGCGCCCGCGCCGGTGGAAGGATCCCGGTCCGACGTGTCCTGATCGGGAACGTGCACTGACGCAATAATTTTCATAATCCCACCCGCCGAGGCTGCAGACCGCCCGGCGGGTGTTCCTATCTGCTCCGACGCGTAGGTGCGTGTCGCTCGGCGCTGGGCTTGACACCGCGGCGTGATTCAGCTCATAGTAGTCTTACTAGACCGGTCAAATAGACCGAACTAGTCGGACAGGACACCCGCCGGTTTCTTCACCCTCTCGAAAGGCTTCACTCATGACCTCCAACTCGATCGGTGTCGCCGTCATCGGCGGCGGCATGGCCGGACGAGCACACGCCGCCGGATATCGCATGGCGTCGACCCTGTTCGGGACCGACCGGCCGGACGTGCGTCTCGTCGCGATCGCCGACATCAACGAGGCCGTCGCCGACGACACCGCGAAGCGGTACGGCTACGAGCGGGCCGAGTACAGCTGGCAGGCGATCGCCGAATCCCCGGACATCGACGCGGTGAGCGTCGTCGTCGCCAACCAGCTGCACCGGGAGATCGTCGAAGGACTCCTCGCCGCCGGGAAGCACGTACTGTGCGAGAAGCCGCTGGCCGGGTCGATCGCGGACGCCGAGTCGATGGTCGCCGCGGCGGCGGACGCCGACACGATCGCAACCGTCGGATACACCTACCGCCGCTCACCCGCGATTCAGGCGATCCGGGACGAACTCGCGACCGGGCGTCTCGGCGAGATCATCCACTTCAACGGGCACTACTGGTGCGACTACGGCCTCGACCCCGCCTCGCCGATCACCTGGCGGCACCGCGGCGGTCCCGGCACCGGCGCGCTCGCGGACGTCGGCAGCCACCTGCTCGACATGGCCGAGTTCGTGTGTGGTCCCATCGTCGAGATCAGCGGCGCGACCTTCACCACGGTGATCACGGAACGTCCCGTGCCCGCCGGAGTCACCTACGGCCACACCAAGGCCGAGACCACCGGGGAGATGGCTCCCGTCGAGAACGAGGACCTCGCGACGTTCACCGCGCGCTTCCAGAACGGCGCGGTCGGCACGTTCTCCGCTTCCCGTGTCGCGCACCAGCTTCCGGACGGACTCGGATTCGAGTTGTTCGGGACGTCCGGGTCCGCCGCCTTCGATCTGGCTCGCGCCGCGGAATTCTCGGTGTCCAGCGAGGGTATCGACCCCGCCGTCAACGGTCAGCGACGGGTGATCATCGGACCGCAGCACCCGTACATCCAGGGTGGCCTGCCGATGGACGCGGGCGGCGTCGGACACGGCAAGGCCGAGTTCTTCGCCTACCAGGCCCGCGCCTTCCTCGACCAGATCGCCGGCATCGACAGCCTGGGGCCGCTGCCGACGTTCGCCCACGCGCTGCGCGGCATGCAGATCGTCACCGCCGTCGCCGAGTCCGCCCGCTCCCACGGGGCAGCCGTCAAGATCGGCTGACCCGGCCCCCTCGCCCGACCCACACTCTTCTCACCACCAAGGACCACTCATGAAGCTCGGTGTCTACACCGCCATCCTGCACGACCGCAGCCTGCGCGAGGCCCTGGAGACCATCGCGTCCCTCGGACTCGAGGGCGCGGAGATCAACGCGGGCGGATTCCTGCCCACTCCGCACCTGCCCGTCAAGGAACTCCTCTCCGGCGAGGTGTCGCCGCAGGAGTACCTGAAGGTGTTCGACGAGACCGGTGTCGCCATCGCCGGCCTGAACTGCAATGGCAACCCCCTGCACGCCGACCCCGAGGTCGGCGTCGAGGACGCCGAGGACCTGCGCAACGCCATCCGCGTCGCCGGCCTGCTCGGTGTCGACCGAGTGGTCACGATGTCGGGGCTGCCCGCCGCGCACGCGGGCGGCCAGTGGCCGGCATGGCACGTGAACACCTGGGACAGCGGCTATCTCGACTCCCTCGACTACCAGTGGGATCAGGTCGCGATGCCGTTCTGGAAGGAGATCGACGTGCTCGCCCGCGAGAACGGGGTCAAGGTCGCGATCGAGATGCACCCGCAGAACCTGGTGTTCAACCCGCCGACGCTGAAGCGTCTGGTCGAGAAGAYCGGTGCGACGAACGTCGGTGCCGAGATGGACCCGTCGCACCTGTTCTGGCAGGGAATCGACCCGGTCGCCGCCGTCGACTGGCTCGGTGACCTCGTCTTCCACGCGGCGGCGAAGGACACCCGGATCAACGAGAACTGCAAGATCTACGGTGTCCTCGACGACCGGTTCACCCGGATTCCCGCCGACCAGAACCCCACCGGGCTCGGCGGCAAGCACGTGGTCAACAAGTGGCCCGAGGACTCGGCGTGGGACTTCGTCGCCGTCGGCCGCGGACACGACGTCGACTTCTGGTCGCGGTTCCTCGCGGCGCTGCAGCGCGTCGACCCCGACATGGCCGTCAACATCGAGCACGAGGATGTCGAACTCGGACAGCTCGAAGGGTTGCAGGTCGCTGCCCGCACGTTGAAGGACGCCGCGTCCGCCGTTGCATCACGCTAATCCGAAAATGAGGTGACCTTGCTCGTGGTGCCGGCACGCGGGTTGTCCCGGCGGAGCGCAGCGGAGCCGGGAAGGTCGTGGTGGTGTTGTTGTGCGGGTCAGGCGGCCGGGGTGAGGGTGACGGTGTAGCCGAGGGCTTCGAGTTGACGGATGTGGTTGCGTTTCTTGGTGTCCGGGTTGATATGGCGGGTGTAGTGGTCGGGGCCGAGGT